>NZ_JBIQOC010000050.1:0-39284 GCF_044130295.1 Acinetobacter uliginosus
CGTGCTATTGCAACTCGATTTGATAAACTAGCACGCAATTATAAATCTATGATCCGTATAGCCTGCATATTTATTTGGTGCAAAGCCAAATGAGGACACGCCCTAATACCTGATGCAATAAAAATATTTTTCTGTATTTCTTCTTTTCTTAAAAGTGCATAAAGATTAATTTTTCGTTTTAACTCCCTTATTGGGATATCATCCTCAAGACTAAAAAGAAAAACCAAAGCAATATCTACTGAATTTTCCCCAACAATATTTAAAAGTGTTTTGATTAATAGCAAATTTTCTTTAGTTTTTGCCAGAACACTCACTTCATTTCTTAAAGGAACATCAAAATCTATAAACTTATCTAAATACAACTTAGAGGAATCATCATCGTAACCATAAATTTTTTTAACTCCCATAACAAATTGTTTTTTATTCATCACTAAAACAAAAACAATTTTTGGAATATCAAAAAAATGCTTAATCCGTTCAATTAAACGAATCGCAAAGTCAGGACGACAACGATCAAGTTCATCAATAATAAAGACTAAAGGTTTATCTAAACTTTCTGCCAATTGAGCCAATGTATGTTTAAAAGCAAATAAAGAGTTTTTTTCTTCTTCGTAGTTGTCTATTTTATTTTGAATAGCTTCTGTAACTTTATCACCAATATTGTCAGTTACCTTATCAATTGCCTCATCCAATTTATATTTAAAAGAATCACTATCAATTTTAATTAGTGGAATAACCCCTCCAGTTAAAGCACAACTAATCATCGACGCAATTAAAGTTGGTGCTAAGGTTAAAAGACCTTGCTGCATTACAGCAGCTGCTTTCTTGAATTTGTGAACTAAGCTTTTATCCGCTGTTTTGTCTAATTTAGCTGCAATTTCAGAAGAAATGACAAGAAAAGCATCATCCAGATAATCATTTGCAAAAGCATCCAGATAAATTACATTATGATCTGTATCATCTAAATGCTTAGCCCAATGCCGTACAAACCACGTTTTACCTTCGCCCCAACGTGCATCCAAAGCCAATACCGCACCGCATTGCAAACGATCTACATAGTTAGTCAGTTGTTCCCCTAAACGTTTCCGATCCCATAAATCCCCTTCCCAAGCTTCATTAATATTTTCAGAATTGTCACGTTGCCAATTTAATTGATCTGTTTCATGCATTTTTTAATTCATTATTAATAAGTTACTACATTTATGATATGACAATTTTAAAGAACTGTTCACATCTATTTTTACAGATGGTTGAAAATAAAAAATCTGCTTACAATTTCCTCAGACTTTAGTTTTAAGCCCGCTAGTTTTTAAACAAAATCATGATAGATTAAATTATAAAATTGTTTTAGGGAATAAATTATCCCCATGAAATTACTAGGTTTTATTTTAATAGAAATACAACTAGTATCAAATTTCAAACGTTTTTATTGAACAAGAAGTTCTAGTCTTAATACGATACATTTTAGTAAGGATTATAAGGAGAAATACACATGGCTTATCAAAATATCTTAGTACCAGTTGACGGTTCAGAAACAGCTTATGCAGCAGTGGCTAAAGCAGCTGAGTTTGCTAAAGCATTTGGCAGCAAAATTACAGTAGTTCAAGTTTTAGCACTTGATCCGTATATCGCAGCAGAATACATTTCTGCTAGCCAAACCAATGACTTGATTGAACGTGCTCGTAATGCGATTGTTGATTCGCTAGCAGCAGCAAAGACAAAATTCAATGAACAAGGCCTTGAAGTGGAAACTAAACTTCTTGAAGGACAAGTGATTCACCGTGAAATTGTGAGAGCTGCTGAAGATAGCCATGCTGATTTGATCATCATTGGTTCACATGGCCGTACAGGTCTGAAAAAATTGTTCTTGGGTAGCGTTGCTCAAAGTGTACTCGGAGAATCTCATATTCCGGTGCTGATTGTTCGCCAATAATATTCCCTTATATTTCCCATCTTTAACTAAAGGTGGGAAAATTTTATTCTGATCATCTACAGCTTTTATCAACTATTCATCCACTGATATTGTTTTAAATTAATTTTATCTCCAATCACCATTACCCCTTCTGCCACTAATTTTAATCGTTGAATATTTTCTCCGCTTTCATTTAATTTGCTTAGGCTAATTTTTCCTTGAGAGTTGATAACCCTATGCCAGGGAATATCCGCCGCTGAATCCAGATGCTTTAATAGATAACCGACTAAACGCGCATGTTTCGGCAAACCTGCCATACGGGCAATCTATCCATAACTGGCCACTTTACCATATGGAATTAAGGCAATCACTTGCAGAATTTGACGCGCCAACTCATCACTGGAGCGACCTGAATGTTCTGACATATAAGCTCCTTAAATCATCCCATTTAAACTTTCAAGCTATAAAAAAAGCCCGTTATGAGCTTCTTTTATTTGTGTTTTACACTTAGAAATTATCCGGACTTTCCAAGCGTTTCACGACTTGTACCTTCTCTGGATTATGCATGACTGCAACACCATCTTCGGCTTTTTTATCAATTAAGGCATCCGGGTTATATACGGTAATAGTTTCATTGCCGTTGGCATCTTCACCGACAATATACTGAAAGCCTTTGCGATTCATTTTATGACACAAGCGTTGATACCAGCCCTTAAAACCCGTGGTTTCTTCATTGGGGTTATAATAAAAGGCATTCATGACCGCAGGTAAACCCAGTCCACAGACTACGCCGGAAAGTAAAACGGCAATAAAGGTATAGCCTACCAGGATACTGCTGTACTCACTGAGTTCAGGAATATTTGCTACCGCCAGAATCAAGGCAAGCGAGATTCCGCCACGCACCCCACCCCATGATAAAATTGCTAAACTACCATTATAGCTTTTGTTTCTAAAGTTCGGGAAAAATGCAAATGACAGATAGTTGGCAGCAAAGCGCGAAGCATGCAGAATCAGGAACGCCACAATACCGCCTAAAATCAGGCTGATGCTTAAATCCAGAATAAACAGTTCCAGACCAATCAAGGTGAACAAGAAGGAATTGATGATCCCTTCAACTGTATGCCAGAAATGGTTGACTTCACGAATTTCACGTTCCTGTAAAATTTCCTTCCACTTATTCCCAACCACCAAACCGCCAATCACACAGGCAATTGGTGCCGAAGCATGGGCAAATAAAGCCACCAAGTATGAACCACAAGCCAGTAATGCGGTGGTTAAAATCAAAGATTCCATTTCGTGTTTGCCACGAAGTAATCTTAAAATGCCCAGACCAAAACCCCAGCCAATAATTATGGCCACCACAATCTCGTAAAGCAAAGTTTGCAAAGTACCTATAATAGTAAAATGTTCACCCTGCAATACATATAATAAAGTCATGAATACGGCGATACACATGGCATCATTAAACAGTGATTCACCTTCCAGTTTGACCATCAGGTGATGCGGTGCACGTACCGAACTGAGTACACCTTTAATTCCAATCGGGTCGGTCGCACCCAATGCAGCACCTAACAGTAAAAGCACCAATAAATCGACATGCTTGCCAATCAGGAATTGATAGCCATATAAAGTGACACCAAAAAACACCGCACACAGCACCAGTGCAATACTGGCCAAAATACTGATCGGTTTCCAGTGGCTTTTTAAATCGGACACTTTAAATTTTAAAGCGGAAGAGGTCAGGATAAAACAGATCACGCCATTGATTAAAAAATCATAGAAATCAATATGACGAACTGCTTCTTCAATATTGTGAATATTAATGGTGATGAACTTGTTGCCACTGAGTAAACTAGCACCCCATTGTAAAATAAAGACGAAAATTGCCGAAACAATGGGTACACCTATCGCCTGTGGGAAACCTAAAATACGCTTATTAAAAATAGTCGTTGCAATTGAAAGCGCAAAAATAACTGTAAAGACCTGAAGAAAAAAGAAATTTCCCATTAAAGTTCCAATTTGAGCGATTGATTGGAATAAAGCGAACGCATCCCACCATTTCCAAATAAATATTTAATTCAATACTATTTATTCACCGAATCAGTTTAACCATTTTTTCTTTGACCCACAAAATAGTTAAGTTTTTTTACATATTTTTAGCAATGATTTAACATAGCCCAAGATCCTTTTATTTAGTATCTCCTCGTTTCTTTCATTTCTCTCTACATTAAGTTGAATTTAACCATGCATCAAACAGTTAAAACCATATTTCGGCTTTTTTTTGCAGGGATCATTTTTCTTATTACCTTGACTTTATTTTTGAGTATTTTTTCAAAAAGCCGAGAAATTATAAAAGCAGATCAAGCTTTTCAGTACGCTACGCAGATTTCCTTAAAATCTACACCTGACAAACAACTGGTGCTGGTCTCGAATAATCAACGCCCGGATCAGGCCATTTATATTGTGATCGCACAGAATGGTTATATTGCCAAATTAAACTGCCAGCATTATCTGCAAGATATTTGTACAAATGAATATAACCAGTCCCATACCCGACAAATCCAGCAATTAGAGCTATTAAAAATTGGGCAGCAATTCTATATCCAGCAAATCAATTATAAAAATAGCCTGACCCAAAAGCAGCAGCAATGGTCTTATTCCAAGCCGCAAATTGAGCAATTTTATCAGACTGATATTTCAGATTTAAAATATCACCTGTTTAGTATGGCACTGTTTGCATTGGCAGCACTGTATGTGTCTATTCGAATTATCCGAAACTTTAAACAGTTTATTCATGGTTAACAAAAAAGAGGATATTAAATCCTCTTTTTTAATGTCTCATTTCTATTTAAATGGCTTGATTAAAAGTATCACAATCGTTGATATTTCCCGATTTCAAACCGGTTTCAAACCATTTCATGCGCTGCTGGCTGCTGCCATGAGTAAAACTATCGGGTACCACCTGCCCGGTCGCACGTTTCTGTAAATAGTCATCACCAATCTTATGCGCTGCATCCATAGCTTCTTCAATATCGCCCTGCTCCAGAAACTGGGTTCGTTGCTGGTTATGATACGCCCAAATCCCGGCAAAACAGTCTGCCTGTAATTCCTGACGTACAGAAAGCTGGTTACCTTGCACTTCACTCGATTGGGCACGGGCTTTTTGCACTTGTGCTGAAATACCTAACAGCGTTTGCAGATGATGTCCCACTTCATGAGCCACCACATAAGCCTGGGCAAAATCACCGGCCTGATCCTGGCGGGACAATTCCGTGCTGTTTTGCTCACCGGAAATACCCATTTGCTGACGCATATCCTTAAAGAAAGCCGTATCGATATACACTTTCTGATCTGAAGGACAATAGAAAGGCCCCATGGCAGATTGTGCGGTACCGCAGCCCGAATCCACGATGCCATTAAACATCACCAGTTTCGGTGCGGCATACTGCGCATTAAGCTGCTGCTGGAACACTTGCGACCAGGTATCTTCGGTATCTGCCAATACGGTACCGACAAAATCCATGGCTTCCTGCTGTTCTGGGCTTGGATTCTCCAAACCTCTGGTTTCAGCCGGTTGTGATTGTGAAGTGACCTGTTTGGTGGACTGATAGGCTTGTTGAGGATCAACTCCAAAAAACTTCCAGGCCACGAATGCGACGATCAGCCCCAAGATACTAATCCCACCTGCTTTAGCTCCGCCACCACCACGACGGTCTTCTACATTGCTACTGATTCGACGTCCTTTCCAGCGCATAGTGCTTTTCCTTAGAATTAGCTCAATCTATTTTAGCGAGCTTTTTCATCATTAAGCCTGTTTTGACTTGGACTTCATCTTCTGAATAACGCTAACCATAATTAAAACTAACAATCCAGCAACAAAACCAATCCCCAGATTAATTAAGGTCGGGGTCACTGCACCAATAATATTGCCCATTGAAGGAAGGTGTTGTACATAATCGACCGAATCTTCAGTGAAATGATGAAACCATGGAATGGTATGAGTAATAATTCCGCCACCCACTAGGAACATGGCAATGGTTCCGACAATGGTCAAAGTTTTCATCAGTTTTGGGGCAAACGCCAGCAAACCGCGTCCCACAGTTTGCTTGAAACCCGATGCCTGCTTGGTTAAGTACAATCCCAAATCATCAATTTTGACAATCATGGCGACAAAACCATATACCCCAATGGTCATGATAATCGCAATCGCTGAAAGCACCATCACCTTAGTACCAAAAGCAGCTGTTGCCACGGTACCCAATGAAATCACCACAATTTCAGCAGACAAAATAAAGTCGGTACGAATCGCACCTTTGATTTTTTCTTTCTCGAACTTGGCCAAATCGGTTTCAATGGCATTGAATTCTGCTTCAGCTGCTTCTTCCGTCGTAGCTTTTTTATGCTGCAAACTGTGCAGTACTTTTTCTACCCCTTCATAACACAGGAACAGACCACCAACCATCAATAACGGATTGATCAGCCACGGCGCGATCACACTAATCAGTAACGCCAAAGGCACCAGAATCAGCTTATTCACAAAAGAGCCTTTGGCTACCCCCCAAACCACAGGCAGCTCACGCTCTGCACGCACGCCACTCACCTGTTGGGCATTGAGTGCCAGATCATCACCCAATACGCCTGCGGTTTTTTTTGCCGCCATTTTACTCATGACAGCAACGTCGTCTAAAACAGTTGCAATATCATCTAATAATATTAATAAACTACTCGCCATTCCTGTTATCCCTAAAGGTTCTATCGGCTATTTTAAAGAGAAAGATTCAAAAAAACTGTATCCACATCATTAAATTGTTCTTATTTTTTCAATGATCTGTTTTTATAGTGCCTGACATTCAAAAACATTATGCCGTACAATAAGGCAATACATCAGCATATAAGTATGTAGTGTTCACTACTTTGGAATAGAGAGATAATGAGTAATCAAGACAATCGTCCTGTTATTTTGACTGGCGACCGCCCAACCGGACAACTTCATTTAGGTCATTTTGTAGGTTCTTTACGTTCACGCGTAGGTTTACAGGATTCTCACCATCAACATCTCCTTCTTGCTGATGCCCAAGCTTTAACCGACAACGCCGATAACTTTGAAAAAGTACGCCGTAATATTATTGAAGTGGCAACAGATTATTTGGCTGTAGGTATTGACCCGACCAAAACCACCATCTGTGTTCAGTCCTGCTTGCCAGCACTGAATGAACTGACCATGTTGTATTTAAACTTTGTCACTGTATCTCGTTTAGAGCGCAACCCGACCATTAAATCTGAAATTCAGATGCGCGGCTTTGAGCGCGATATTCCGGCAGGTTTCCTGTGTTACCCTGTAGCACAAGCCGCTGACATTACAGCGTTTAAAGCCACTGTCGTACCTGTGGGCGAAGACCAAATTCCAATGATCGAACAGACCAACGAAATCGTGCGTCGTTTAAACCGTCAGATTGGTCATGAGATTTTACCTGAATGTAAGGCACTGCTGTCTAATGTTGGTCGTTTACCAGGTTTCGACGGTAAAGCAAAAATGTCGAAGTCTTTGGGCAATACCATTGTGCTGGATGCATCTGACAAGGACATCAAAAAAGCTGTGAATGCCATGTATACCGATCCAAATCATTTGCGTATTGAAGATCCAGGTCAGGTGGAAGGCAACGTGGTATTTACTTACCTCGATGCTTTCGATACCAATAAAGAAGAGCTGGAAGAGTTAAAAGCACATTATCGTCGTGGCGGTTTGGGCGATGGTACGGTGAAAAAACGTCTTGAAGGCATTTTGAAAGAACTGATTGGCCCTATTCGTGAACGTCGTATGGAATTACAGAAAGATCCTGACTACATCATGGATATTCTAAAAACCGGGACTGACAAGTGCCGTGATATTACCCAGCAAACCCTTGATGAAGTGAAAGCAGGACTTGGCGTTTTCCACTTCTAAACACTGTATATTTTTAAAAGCCCTTCTTTTCTAGAGGGGCTTTTTTATAGCTAAAAAATGAGCAATCAATCACACTAACCCAGAGTGATTAACCTGAATTAACACAACTTAACTGAAAGCATCATGAAATGACTCAGCCTTCATTTTAAGATGTCTTAAATGCTTAGAGCTACCCCTAGTTCTAACATTCTCCTTAACCGAACTGTGAAAACAGATTCGTTGTTCTACGCAATGATCACCCCAATCATTGCGTATTTTTTTAGCTAAAATGTGTATAGTCTGAAAGACTCAACTATTTATAGATATTGCTTGTTTGATCAATATTACATCACCATTAAAAATATAAAACCCTCGACTTGGCGAGAGTTTTATATTCATGGCTTAAAAACTTGATGATTTAAAAAAATTTAGTAACTAAAAAGATGTTTATCCAGCGGGAATTCAATTCCAATAGATGCACCACCATCACTTCCCTTCACATCAGAATCACTGATCCAACCATTAATTTTTAATGGGATCTCCGGTTTAAGATAATGTGACCAAGTTAAATCTAAAGCTTTAATTTCATCTTTTTCAGGAAAAGCCGCATTGGTTAATCGTGCAGACTGATTTACTTTTGCCAGCAAAACTCGACCATTCAAGCGATTCATGGGGTCAAAACGAATACTTCCGCCAGCAGAGATCATTTCACCATCTCCACCCATCGCATGACCTAGTGGGAAACCATGCTGGTAATAACCATCCTTATAGGTAGAATGATTATAAGAAATCCCCAATGCATCGCCATTGGTACGTGTATCTGCCCATTCCGTATAGAGTTGATAAGGCATATTTTTAAAACTAGAAGAGTAATCTACACCGGCTAGATACATTTTTTTAGAGGGTAAACCGCCTGCTTCATCTTCACCCACATACTGGCCATATACACTCATAGGGATAGAGAGCAGTGACTGTAAATTCAAACGTGCATCAAACCCGGCAATTTGATTAGAAGGATCGGGTTCACCAGTTCCCCCATTATCTTTATTGCCAACAAAAGCATCCCAAAGCGAGCTTAGACTTTCAGGACGTCCTTCACCCCCCCACTGAATTGCACGCGAAGCCCCCAATTCAAAATACGCTAAGGGTTGAACGGTTAATCGCAACCCGACTAACTTAGCATCTGGCACGGCAGTATAGTGATTAAGCTGACCTGCAAAAGCTTGATATTGCCAAGGACCCACCCAAGACAGCCATTTATTTTCAAATGCTTTCTGTTCTGCACGCTGTGCAGTAAAACCATACACCGGACGACTCGCATCACCGCGGATTAGACTGCCATCATGTCCTGGACCCCAATAGGTCGGTATTTGACCCGCAATCAACCATTGATCCCATAATTTTCCGGCAATATATGAACCCTCTACATTGACGTCTTGATCATTGTGAATTTGTTGATCTTGTTCCGCATTAACACGAATTTTTGCATCCCAGTTGTTACCACCAGCATTAAATTCCAAAGCAGCTTGAAATTGCGATTTTGGTTTATCAGCAAAATTTTGAGGAATATTCTTTGCATCAGATTCAGCATATAGACCCGCTTTTAGCTTATGATTATCTGCGTTTAACGCAGCTTGAACGGAATCAATCACTTTCTGCTGGGTCTTATTGACAACCTTAGCTGAGGCAAGCACACGTTGAATTTCGTCCCCACTCATTGGCCAAGTTGATGTACTAATTTGAACCACACCCTGCTGATTCAGCCAGTTCAAATCCGTTCTCAAATTCTCATCATTTAAAACCAAACCTTGAGCAAAAATTGTAGAAGATGCACTTATCAACATCGTTACAAATAGTGTTTTTTTCGCGAACATTAGCTTTACATTCTGATGACTTAATTATACAAGTACCTTATTTACTTTAAGCATTTTTTGCAATGATCAAATTTAGTATTGTTGTAATTATCCATAAAAAAACCCGCATGAAGCGGGTTTTTAATCTTCACCACTTATGCATGTTTATGACGCATATGCGGGAACAAAATCACGTCACGGATACTTGGTGCGTTGGCAAAAATCATCACCAAACGGTCAATACCAATACCCTCGCCTGCTGTAGGAGGAAGACCGTATTCAAGTGCTTCAATAAAGTCTGCATCGAAGTGCATTGCTTCATCATCGCCGGCATCTTTTTCAGCAACCTGTGCCTGGAATCGCTCTGCCTGGTCAATCGGGTCATTTAATTCCGAGAAACCATTCGCCAGCTCACGACCACCGATGAAGAATTCAAAACGGTCAGTAATGTGCGGATTTTCATCATTACGGCGCGCCAATGGAGAAGTTTCCGCTGGATATTCGGTAATGAATGTCGGTTGACGCAGTTTGGTTTCCACCGTTTCTTCAAATACGATAGTTTGAAGTTTACCCAGGCCAAAACCAGGTTTCACCTGTTCTTTCAATTCTTCCTGAACAAATTTAGCTAGGAATTCACGGTCATTGACATTTTCAGGAGTAAATTGCAGGTTGTGTTCCAAAATGGCATCAAACATCGAAATTTTCTTGAATGGACCCTTGAAGCTATACACTTCTTCACCGTAAGGAACGTCTGTCGTACCCAGGATATCTAGCGCCAGTTTCTCAAGCATATTTTCAGTTAAAGCCATCAAGTCTTTATAGTCTGCATAAGCCTGATAGAATTCAATCATGGTGAATTCTGGGTTATGACGGGTTGAAACCCCTTCGTTACGGAAGTTACGGTTAATCTCGAATACACGTTCAAAACCACCAACCACCAAGCGCTTCAAGTAAAGCTCAGGCGCAATACGCAAGAACAAAGGCATGTCTAAGGCATTATGATGCGTTTCAAATGGACGCGCAGAAGCACCGCCTGGAATTACATGCATCATTGGCGTTTCCACTTCCATGAAGCGTTCATTGCTTAAATAGGCACGAATCCCAGAAACCACTTTGGCACGAATTTCAAAGGTTTTACGGGTTTCTTCGTTTACGATTAAATCCAAATAACGTTTACGGTATTTGACTTCTGTATCAGTTAAGCCATGGAATTTGTCTGGAAGTGGACGCAGTGACTTGGTTAAAAGTTCAAATTTCTCGATGTGTACATACAGGTCACCTTTACCGGAACGGCCGATATAACCTTCAACTGCAATGATATCGCCCAGGTCCAGGCTCTTGATGGTTTCCAGTACTTCAGGTGCAAGTTCTTTACGTGCAACATAAAGCTGAATACGGCCAGTCATGTCCTGGATCACGATGAATGACCCGCGGTTCAACATCACGCGACCAGCCACTTTTACATGGACGTGTTCGCCAGCTTCAATTTCTTCTTTAGATTTTTCAGCAAATTGGTCTTGTAAATCTTGTGCATAGTGCTCACGCTTAAACGCGTTTGGCCATGGACTAATACCAGTTTCTTTTGCGTGGTCTTGAATCTGCTTTAACTTGGCATGACGCTGTGCAATTAAATCGTTTTCGGAAATGTGTGGTTCAGAAGTCGATTGAGCGTTATGTTGCGTCATCTCTGCCTCGAATATGTGTAAAAAACGGAAGTTGCATAGCATAGCAGATTTAGTGCAAATTTCGAATGTCTTATTGCTATACAAATGCACTGATTTGCTAAAAGCCGGGTTCTTTACTTCATCTGGCTAGGCTTCGATAAGCTGTTTAACACTCTCATAACCCTTTTAAACCCGTTTTCCATCATTTCCCGATAGCCTTTAGACCTACCTACATTCACCCTGAGTATGTTTTTTCCATCTATCTGCTCCAGAACATATTTCTCTAAAGCACCCTTCCATTTTTTAACTTCTTCACCTTCCAAATCTTCAATACTCTCTCAAACCCTAGCTAAATGTTTAAAGATCACCACTTTCAACTCTTCCAAACGCTCAATCGTAGCAACCATACCGTTGCCGTAGGTTCATTGGCTATAGCTAAGGATGCCATATACCTGCCGTACTTTTTAAGGTAAGGCTGCAATTAAAATTGCATAACTCAATGTTTCAATAGCGTGGCCAACTCTCCAAAACATGCTGTCCATGAAAGTAGAGAAACCATTTTTTACACCATCGCTACATTTTGTTATTGAATACTGAGTTGAACAATAAATCACACCAAGCATTTATTTTTAATAAATAATTTATTTTTAAATTAAGTTTATTAGATTGATCTGAAATACACCTTAGACCAAAAGCTAACTTCTTTGTTCAGCCAAGTCACTTACAATAGATTCAAGAAAAATAGTTGAAAAGTAATCTATTCGACTGTGTCTATCTTTGTGAATAAAGAAAGTATGAACTAAAAAAATGACGACATGCCCTTTAAAAATCCTATTTTTGCATGGACTCGATTCTTCGCGTGAATCAGCCAGATTCCATGCTATTAACGCCGATCATAAATATTGTATCGATGTAGATTATCGCAACCTGAATTTTCAAACCGTCGCTAACTTTTACCGGGAAATTATTGCCAAAATTCAACCGGAAATTCTGATTGGCCATAGCTTGGGGGCTTACTGGGCCTTAAAAATGTCAGTCCTATACAAAATTCCGGCGATTATTGCCAATCCCAGCCTAAGCCCAGACTTTCGTGCTGATTATCCACCTATTAGCGAAGATGATCTGGAACATGATATTGCACAAATTGCCTATCTGGAATTAGGCGATGAAGAACTGGATATGTATGCTGTACAACAGCAACTCGAACCCTATATGCAGGTTCAGGCCGTCGAAGGTGGACATCATCGTTTAGCCAGTCCAGAAAATATCAATGGACTGCTTCAGCATATGCAGACATATTTTCTGAAAAAATAAAAAAGCCTTGGAATAACCAAGGCTTTTTTCACATGCTTTAATCAAGCAACAGCTTGTTCTGGTTGAGATTTTTCATCTAATACCGACCAAATATCTAAGCCGAGGTCATTATGCAAATCTGGCAAATCCAGAAAAACACTAGCCCCTAAAACTTCATGCTTGCATTTATTCACTAACTGTTTAACTGCTTTTAGCGTACCGCCAGTGGCTAACACATCATCTACGATAATGATTTTTTGCGCTTGAACATCAGCCGACATTTCCAGACGGTCCATGCCATATTCCAGACTATAACCGACACCAACCACTGGTGGCGGTAATTTTCCTGCCTTACGAACCAGCAATAAACCTTTGCCCAAACGTTGCGCCAATAAACTTGCAAGTACAAAACCGCGCGCTTCAACTGCAACAAAACTGTCGACTTCTGCCAATTTTTCAGCAGGAATACTGGCAACTAAAGCGTCAGTTAATAACTCAATGTTTCCCATAAATAATGGAGTCAAGTCATAAAAACAAATACCTGGTTTAGGGAAATCCTGGACCGTACGAATGTTAGACCACAAAGTTGTAGACAGATTGCTCATGGGAGAAAAGTATTTTAAAAGAGAATATATGAATTTTAACGCTTTATTAGGCCTATGACCAGTCAGCGCTTACTTTTAAACCATAATAAAAATAATCACAAAATTATAACTTACTGATTTAGTTATTTAATTTTTTAAATAAATAATAGGTATAGATTTATCTAATCATAGAATAACAACTACAGGTTTTTTTTTTTTCTGCACGACCTTAGTCTAAAAAGACCACTTATCCACTTTAACTACGCTGGGATCCAAAATCTTGTTTGTCGCACTGATTAAAAAGAAAAGTTAATTTATATTGCTCCACTTCTGCCTATTTTCATGCTTTAAAGACCAGTTTTGTTCTTCTCAGCAATTCTGGTTTCAATTTCTGTCCTTAAACTCCGATATTTGCTTTACATTGTAGATAGAACTGCGTAAAAATTTGCTTGAATGTGTACATTGAAAGTCATATCAATAGAGTCACACGGTATATGGAATATTACTGACCGCATATTTTTGAAAAGTCAGTGTTTTGGAGAGTCAAATGAAGAAATATCAATGCATCGTTTGTGGATGGATTTATGACGAAGCTGAAGGTTGGCCACAAGATGGGATTGTCGCAGGGACCAAATGGGAAGACATCCCGGATGACTGGACCTGCCCGGACTGTGGTGTATCAAAAGTTGATTTCGAAATGGTAGAAGTCTGATTATTGATACAAAAGACCATAGTGAATGGTCTTTTTTTATGTCTTATTAAAGAAAAACAGTCTGGAGAATAATATGCATCCTATCGTCATCATTGGTTCTGGTATGGCCGGCTATACCGCAGCACGTGAATTTCGCAAGCTTAATCCCGAGCATGAGCTGGTCATGATCTGTGCAGATGATGCGGTAAACTATGCCAAACCGACACTTTCCAATGCTTTAGCTGGGAACAAGGCACCTGAACAAATTGCTTTAGGCGATGCAGCTAAAATGGCAACGCAACTGAATATGCGTATTGAAGCCCATACCTGGGTCAAAGAAATTCAAGCAGCCCAACATCAGCTTATTTTAGAAAAAGATGGTCAGCAAAGTACTCAGCCTTATGCCAAGCTGGTTCTTGCAGTGGGTGCTCATCCTGTTCGCGTAGCGATTGCAGGCGATGGCAGTGATGATATTCATGTCGTCAATAATTTAGAGGACTACAAGGCATTCCGTAAAAATCTGGATCAACATCACGATAAACGTGTGGTGATTTTAGGTGCCGGTCTGATTGGCTGTGAATTTGCCAATGACTTGCAAAACACAGACCATCAAGTGACTGTGATTGATTTGGCTCCTCAACCTTTGGGACGCTTATTACCCGCCCATGTTGCAACGTCTTTCCAGGAAAAACTTGAGGATACCGGTATTCACTTCGTTCTGGGCACCACGGTTGAAAAAGTCATCAAAGTGGAACAAGGCGATTATCAAATCACGTTAGCCAATGGTCAGTCTGTGATTGCCGACATTGTACTTTCTGCGATTGGTTTACACCCGAATCTGGAGTTAGCAAAAGCTGCTGATATTCATTGCAGTCGCGGTATTTTGACCAATAGCCATCTGGAAACCAACCAGGCAGATATTTATGCCATTGGGGACTGCGCCGAAGTCAATGGTTTGCTGTTGCCATATGTCATGCCAATTATGCAACAGGCACGTGCCTTAGCCAAAACCTTGAATGGTGAAAAAACCCATGTGCATTACCCGGCAATGCCGGTTGCAGTAAAAACACCTGCTGCACCACTGACAGTACTTCCTGCACCTGTGGACGTTGATGTAAACTGGGAAACAGAAGAACTCGAAGATGGAATGATTGCTAAAGCCATCGATAGTGAAAATACCTTACGTGGTTTTGTCTTGTTGGGACCAAGTGCTGCCAAACAGCGTTTGATTCTCACCAAACTGGTGCCGGACTTGATTCCTGCTGCAGTTTAAGGTTTTAATACCAAGGACATTTTTTCAGCAAAATGTCCTTTTTTAGGAAAATAACAATGGATAGCGCACTCAGTTTTACGGGTTCTCCCTATACATCTTTTATGCATGAAACCAAAGTCAATTTAGGTAATGGCGTTGAACTTCATGTGGAAATGGGTGGAAACCCGGAACATCCTGCCATCATGCTGATTATGGGTCTGGGTGCGCAAATGTTGTTTTGGCCTGATTTTTTCTGCAAATCCCTGATTGACCAAGGTTATCGCGTAATTCGTTTTGACAACCGCGATATTGGCTTGTCTTCCAAAATTCGTCATTCTGGTCCACGTCTCAACACATTGAAATTGATGGGACGTTTTGCCTTAGGCTTACAAAATCAAGGTGCGCCATATAACTTATATGATATGGCAGAAGATGCAGCACTACTGATTGATCGTTTGGGTCTGCAACAAGTCTCGGTCATTGGCGCTTCCATGGGGGGCATGATTGCACAAATTCTGGCAGCAAAACATCCACAAAAAGTCAGTAATCTGGGCCTGATGTTTACCAGTAACAATCAGCCTTTATTACCACCGCCTTTTCCCAAACAACTGTTTAGCCTGATTGGCAGACCAGAATCGACTGATGAAGAAGGCATTGTGAACCATAGCGTGAAGGTATTTAACATTATTGGCTCACCTGGATATATCAATCAACTGGAAATTATTCAGACAGCACGCAAATTATATCAACGAAGTTACTATCCAGCGGGTGTACTTCAACAGTTTTTAGCAATATTATGTACAGGTTCTTTGCTACAATTGGGTAAGCAAATTCAGCAACCTACCCTCGTGGTACATGGCTCTCGTGATCGTTTATTGCCACCGAGTCATGGCAAAGCAGTTGCAAAGGCAATTACTGATGCTAAGTTTGAATTAATTGAGGGAATGGGGCATGATATCCCACCGCATTTTATTCCATATCTGAGCGGATTATTTGCTGATCACTTTAAATCAAAACATTAGGACACTATGGCTGCATTACCCTCTTTAAGACAGCTGTCATACCTCGTTACACTGTCTGAAACGCTGCATTTTACTGAAGCTGCGCGCCGTTCATTTGTGACCCAGTCAACCTTGTCTGGCGGGATCATGGAGTTAGAGCGCTTGCTAGGTGGAGTACTTGTTGAACGCGATCGCCAAAATGTACGTTTAACTCCGCTTGGTGAACAGGTTGTTGCACGAGCCCGTGTTCTTTTGGCAGACGCCCAAGACCTGATGCGTTTAAGTCGTGAAATGAGCGAACCTTTAACAGGTGATCTACATTTAGGGATTATTCCCACAATTGCACCTTTTATTCTGTCTCAACTGCTAGATGAAGTGCATAAACAACTTCCTAAAATTCAGCTGCACTTGCACGAAGCACAAAGTGAAAAAATTGTCGAAAAACTCGAACATGGTAATTTGGACATGATCGTGTTGGCATTGCCTTTTGACACACGTGGCTTAAAAGTTGCAGAAATTGCAAAAGAAAATCTGTATCTGGTTTACCATAAAGCGGATCAGAATGCGCAGAATGCCCGCAGTTTGGATGATCTGGATTTATCGCGCTTAGTATTACTTGAAGAAGGTCATTGTTTACGCAACCATGTGTTAAGTGCCTGTCCAATTGGTGAACGCAAAAATGATCATCGCTTAAAAGCAAGTTCATTACCGACACTAATAGAAATGGTTTGTTCAGACTTAGGCTTTACCCTGCTTCCTGAAATTGCGATTCATAACCATATGATTAAAGCCAATTCAGACTTGGTGGTGAAACCTATAGAGGCAGCGCCAAGCCGTACTCTTGCCCTGGTGACACGTAAAAGTACCCCGTTGCAAAGTGAGTTTGATGTCCTGTTGCAAATCTTGCAAAAAATCACCCAGACTCTTCATTAAAAGATTCAATCTATTAAAAGGAGCAACGGCTCCTTTTTTTATGCTTAATGCAAAGTATGCAGGCTCATTTTTTTAATCAAATGCCTTATTTTTTTTCATAAAAAAATGCTTAGCACTCGGATAAACCTTAATTAAAACAAATGGACAACTTCTCATACATAGGGATAAACAGAGAAAGTTACATTCAAGAAATTACTCACTTCTGAATTGCAAACACCATCAAAAGTGAGCAATTCCAGGCAACCATTTAACTACTTTATATGATTGATAATAGGTATTTTATGTTTCATTTAAAAATGAAAGGTAAAAAAATAGCTTATCCACCCAGATAAGCCATGGAAGGTAAAATATTCCTATTACTCTGATTGTAATAGAAATATTATAGCCCTTGGAGTTGAAATCGTATTCTTGAGTCAACACGAACAAAAAGCACGACCATGCTATAGAGTAAATATCACTTTTCATATCCCTATAATTGGGTATTTTTCATCATTTATAAGAATGCCTGTACTTTGCACAAGAAAATAACTCAACCACAAATAAGTCAAAATAAAATAATTTATATCTAAATATTCTTTACTATACAGATACTTAAATTTACTTTTATTTTATAAATTCACCAGTTTCAGGAATAGCTGTTTGTTTATTTTTATCACCAAGTAACCAAATAAAATATACCACCACTGTGAGTACAAGCTTGTGAGTGAACTGCTATTAGCCGTTTCTATCATGATGATAGAAGATCAACCCTTTTTTTAATCATCCATTAGAAAAGCAATATTAAAAATATCTACAGAAAAATTGCCCGCGTAGAACCTTAATTTTTTAAATTTAGGATGATTGATCCGGAATAATTTATGAGTAAATCAAGGAATCCAAAGACTCCTTGATTTGAGATGGGGACACTATTGTGGATTATTTAATCATCTCTAATAATATACGCTGTGCATTATGTGCTGCTTCTCCTTCGGCAACCTGTGCACGTAACCATGTACCATCACTTTGCAGTAACCAAGCTTGCTGATTATCCTTTAAATAATTCAGTAAACCTTGCTGATAAATGCGTTTTTTCAATGCCGCATCTTCAATCGGGAAACAGGCTTCCACACGATTGAACAGGTTACGATCCATCCAGTCTGCACTTGAACAGTAAATCCGGCTATCTCCTCCGTTCAAGAAGTAATAGACACGGGTATGCTCAAGGAAACGGCCAACGATGGAACGTACCCGAATATTTTCAGACAGGTCAGGCAAACCGGGACGCAGGCAGCAGATTGAACGGATAATCAGATCAATTTGTACGCCGGCTTGCGATGCTTCATATAATTTATTGATCAGTTGCATTTCCGTTAAGGCATTCACCTTGACAATAATTTGTGCAGGCTTACCGGCTTTGGCATTGGCAATTTCATCATCAATAAAATTAATCAGCTGAGCATGCAAGGTAAAAGGTGCATGCAATAACTTTTTCAGTTTTGCCATTTTCCCCATACCGGTTAATTCCTGAAAAATACGATGCACATCTTCACAAAGCTCTTTGTCTGTGGTCAGCAAACCATAGTCGGTATAAATACGGGCATTGCCGGCATGGTAGTTACCTGTACCTAAATGTACATAACGCACCAGTTTATTGTTTTCACGGCGCACCACCAGAATCATTTTGGCATGGGTTTTATAACCCACAATGCCATACACGACGACTGCTCCAGCTTCTTGCAGTACATTCGCCACTTCAATATTGGATTCTTCATCAAAACGGGCACGGAGTTCAATGACTGCCGTCACTTCCTTGCCATTACGTGCAGCTTCCGCCAAGACCTGAACAATTTCAGAATCCGGACCACTTCGGTATAGCGTTTGCTTGATGGCTAAAACTTGTGGATCACGTGCTGCTTCACGTAACAAGTTAATGACTGGGGCAAAAGATTCAAACGGATGATGGAGTAAAATATCCTGTTTCTGCATGGCAGAAAAAATATTTTCAGATTTTCTCAGCACTTTCGGAATAATAGGCGTATGTGAATCATAGCGTAAATGTGGACGCTTAAAATTGGACAATAACCGTGCCAAGTTAACCGGGCCATCGACCTTATACAGTTGCTCTTCTTCCAGATCAAATTCATCCAGCAAATAGTCATAGATATGTTTCGGGCAATTATGAGTCACTTCCAGACGTACCGCACGGCCAAAACGACGCGAGTTCAGTTCCCCTTTTAGAGCTTTGGCCAGATCTTCTACATCTTCATTTAAGGCTAAATCGGCATTTCGGGTGACACGGAACTGGTAACAACCCGTTGCCGTCATGCCCGGGAACAGGTCTGAAACATGCTCATGAATAATCGCAGACAGCATCACATGATGCTCTTTCCCTCCGGTAAGTTCATCCGGTAAACGTACCACTCGCGGCAATGAACGTGGTGCAGGTACTACAGCCAGATCAATCTGACGGCCAAAAGCATCTTTACCTTCCAGGGTCACAATAAAGTTGAGGCTTTTGTTAACCAGACGTGGAAATGGATGTGCCGGATCAAGACTGATTGGCGTCAGTACCGGCGCCACCTGTTCCTGAAAATATTTTTTGATCCAAGCCGACTGTGCCGGGGTTAATTCACCGCGACGCAAGAAACAGATGTCTTCTTCACGCAGTTTAGGCAAAATTTGTTCATTTAAAATACGGTATTGGCGGTCAATTGCCTCATGCGTGGTTTTGGAAATGATATCCAGCACCTGTTTAGGGGTTAAACCATCAGGACTACGGCTTTCATTGCCCAAGTCCAGTTGCTCCATCACGCCGGCAACGCGAATTTCAAAAAATTCGTCCAGATTACGCGAGAAAATCAGTAGGAAATTCATCCGGTCAAGCAAAGGATGTAAAGGATCGACCGCTTGTTCCAATACCCGCAAATGGAAGTCGAGAATAGAAAGCTCACGATTAATGTAGCGATCATTATATGTATATTCTATTTGCGCCGGAGTCGTATTAGCAGCCGTATTCATACCCTAACCTATGATTATTCGAAAGTAGTCCGTATCTTCATAAGTATGCTTCAAATTTATGACAATTTCATAAAAAAAAGCCCAAATCACCAGGCTTTTTGAAAATAAATCCTAAATTAGGGAATATGGCTATAACGCATATATTTTTGAATCATGCGTTTACGATATTGTAATTTTTTATCATGTTGATGATCTTGGTAATATTTAGGGTTAGGTAAAATGGCTGCTAAGAATGCCGCCTGTTCACGACTCAGGCTTTGCGCACTTTTGCCAAAATAATGCTGGGTGGCGGCTTCTATGCCATAGATATTGTCGCCAAATTCTACCGAGTTGAGGTAGACTTCCAGAATGCGCTGTTTTGACCACATGCGTTCCATCATCCAAGTGGCAACCGCTTCCTGTCCTTTACGCAGGAAGGAACGCTTATTGTATAAAAACAGGTTTTTGGCCAGTTGCTGGGAAATGGTTGAACCACCTGCTACCACCTTACCCTTGTCTTTGTTGCGTTCCAAGGCGAACTGCATGCCTTCCCAGTCAAAACCTTTATGCTGCAAAAACTTTCCATCTTCCGCGGCAACCACGGCATGCTTCATATAATCACTGATTTGATCATAATCACGCCACTCATGTTTAATCGGTTTCGAAGGTTCGGACCAATAATCCAGACGCATCATCATGGTGGTATCAACCGGATGGGTGCGCCACCACAGCAAACTTGAAAAAATCCACAGTTGAACCAAAAGCACCAGACTGACAAGTATTAACAAACTACGAACAATAAAAGCTTTCATGTCAGTGAGTTACTCCAAAAATCTGTTTTTTTCGTGCTAAGCTGGATGCTGAATATAGCAAAGATTATAAAAGAATAGCATGGCCGAACTTTCTCCCCCTCCCATTCGAACTAAACCCGAGGTTCATCTTTGGTGGCTGACGGCAGTTTTTATTGCCATCAATGTCGGTTTATTTCTCTGGCAAGTCCTGAGTGGAGTCAATATTACGACTCCAAGTCTGGTCGATGCGATTCATTGGGGTGCTGATTATGCACCTTTAACCTTTTTAGAGGAACCCACTCGCCTGTTTACAAGCATGTTTTTTCATTTTGGCCTGATCCATTTAATGCTGAACATGTGGGCACTGTATATTTTTGGCAGTGTGGCTGAACAGCTGTTAGGCCGGTTTTATTATCTGGGACTTTATATTCTTGCCGGTCTGATGGGCAGTTTACTCAGCGGTTTCATCGATATTCAGAATACCTTTGCACTCTTGCAAAGCAATGACCCTACACTTCTTCCCACCGTCAGTGCCGGTGCATCGGGTGCCGTGATGGGTATTGGCAGTGCATTGACTGTTTTATCCCTACTCCCCCTATTACCGAAACAACGTTTTATTCTAGATAAAAAAAGCCTGCTGATGATTATGGGCATCAATTTGTTGATTGGCTTTACCATCGCCGGAATTAACAATGCCGCACATATTGGCGGCATGTTGATGGGTGCGCTGCTCACAATAATCTGGTATGTGGGACAAAGAATACATAAACCCAATTTGGCTTTTGTAGTAGGCATGGCAGTAGGCATCATCAGTTGTTATTTGCTGTATGCTTACTGCATGCAGCAAGTGCAGATTCTGGAACCAGTCTGGCGGCAAATATTGGCTGCTATGCGGGCACAACTGCATTTTTAATGCCCAGAATTTTGTCTACTGAAGATGAATCTGCTATTGATTCATCTCACGTAAACTTTGCAGTGGCGGAATATCACACAGATAACTCAAACGATAACGTCCAATCAGCGCGCACAGTAGCGTCATCAGTATGGGTAAAATCAGCCAGATTTGCCAATGGGGCTGAATCAGCAGATTCATTTTATAACTGGCAATGGCACTGATGACTTCGGCAAACAGGCAAGATACGATTCCTGCCATGAATCCCATAAAACCAATTTCTAGGGTCATCATCTGCTTGAGCTTTTGTTTGGAACTGCCAAATGAACGTAGTAAAGCCACTTCACGTTTACGCTCATCCATCAACAGGTTTAAACAGGCTATTAACACCAGAATACCCGAAACACTGACCAACAGTGCCAGAATGGTAACAATTTGTACCAGCACATTCACCAGACGTTTGACCTCATCCAGAATCAGACTGACATCAATAAACACGGTGTTAGAGAATTGCTGAATCAGCGCAACAATCTGGTTTTTATCCTGTTCCGGTACATAAAAACTGCCTAAATAGCTACCCGCATTTTCATCCATAGTTTTGGGGGCAAAAATAAAGAAAAAATTCGGACTAAAGCTTTCCCATTCCACACTGCGCAAGTTCACTACTTTGGCCTGAATCAATCCTTCTGGCAGGCTGAAAGTCAACTGATCGCCGATTTTGATGCCCAATTCCTCTGCAATTTTGGCTTCAACTGACACCTCACCGGGATGTTTCAAGGCTACCGCACCCTGGACGATGATATTGTCAGCCGGATATTCGGTGGTTTGGGTTAAATTCAGTTCACGGCGTAAAGAATTGTTGCTTTTGACCAGATCTGCTGCAAAGGGCTGATCATTCTTCGCCACCAATCGGCCACGAATATTGGGATATAAAGGCGTACTTGGCCAGCCATGTTGCTTAATCTGAGCTTTGAAGGCTGGCATATCAAACGGCGGCAGACCATACACAAACTGATTCGGTGTGCCTGCAGGCAATTGCTGCTGCCAACGTTCCAGCAAATCTGTCCGCAACACGGTTAACACGGTCATCAGACTCAGGCCAAGTGCCAAGGCTGTAATTTGAAAAGCGGTTTGATACGGCACCCGCACATAGGCTGAAATTACCCCTTTCAGGTTTTTGATGAATTTTAAACAGCCCCAGATCAACACATAGAGCAGTGTACACAGCAATACAATTGCTCCCATTACCCAGGCAGTGAGCACGATATTTTCAGTCAGCACAATACTGAATAATGCCAAGCTGGCTGTGCCCATGATTAACATCCACAGCATGGATTGTACTGACTTTTCCTGCTGGCGAATCACCCGAATCGGCGGGGTATTGAGCAATTGCCATAAGCTGGGTACAATGAATCCCAATAGCACCACTGCGCTGGTCAGCATAGCAATCGGTAATGGTCCCAGCAGCATCTCTCCTGCTGAAAATGCAATCTGTAAATTTGGAATCAGTTGCAGCATCAATTGCAGCAAACCGTAACCCAAAGCTACCCCAGCCAAACTACCAATCAGCATGGCGACCAGCAAAACCACGGCTAGCAAGGTAAGATAGGCATTGAGAATCTGGCCTCGTGTCGCACCGATACAACGCATCAATGCAATATTGTCCTGATTTTGTTGCACATAGCGCTGGCTGGTCAGGGCAATCGCAATCCCGCACAGCAAAATGGTCAAGATATTGCTCAGTTGCAGGAAGGTATCCAAATTGGCAATCGGTTTCATTAAACGGGTATTGCCTTCGCTGGCATTTCTTAACCTAAGGCTATTTTGCTCATCCTGCGTTGGTGCATCATGTGCTGCTTTCGGCAAGGTCGCGTGCTGCTGTTGCTTAAAATCTTGTTCAAACTGCTTGGTTTGCTCGGGATCACCCGCCATTAACAAACGATACTCGGCACGGCTACCGACCTGGATGGCATTGGTTTTGGCGACGTCGTTACGGGAAATCATTACCGTCGGTGAAAAACCGGAAAAGCCCAGTTCCTGATTGGAATCATGTACAATTTTTGCCGTGATCTTAAACTGGCCATCTGCAATATTGATTTGGTCACCCAATTTAACATGCAATAAATCCATAGCACGTGGGCTCATCCAGACCTCACCGGACTGGATGGTTTTGACCTGGGGCAGCACCCGAAGCTCGCCGCGTAAGGGAAATGCCTGATCGATGGCTTTGACATTGACCATGACAAATTGATCATCGGTACGCGCCATTGAACTGAAAGCGGTGACTTGAGATAGTTGCAGTTTTAATTGTCTGGCCTGATTCTGCCACTTTTGTTCCAGCGGCTGATTGTCGCTCAGCACCAGGTCAGCTGCCAGCATTTCTGCGGCCTGTAAGGCTACGGCATTCTGAATCTGTTCATTGCTAAATTTCAGTGCAGTGGTGGCACTAATCGCCAGGGTCAAGGCAATGATCAGCAGATAAACCCCCGTACTTTTAAAACTCTGGGTCAACAAGGGCCGAAATAATCGATTCATTTCAGTTCTCTCCCGAGCCATGTTCGATCAAATGGCCATCACGCAACTCAAAATGACGCTGGCATTGCTGGGCCAATGTTGAATCATGAGTGACCAGCACCAGCGTGGTACCAAACTCACGATTCAGCTGAAACAACAGTTGTTCAATTTCCTTGGCGGTTTGCGCATCCAGATTACCGGTCGGTTCATCGGCAAAAATAATTTGTGGATCGCTGATTAAGGCACGGGCAATCGCTACCCTTTGCTGCTCACCACCAGACAAGACTTTGGGAGTTTGCATGGCCTGACGTTCCAGGCCGACTTTTTTCAGCAAGGCCAAAGCCTTTTTTTCCGCTGCAGCAAAGTTAAAATTTTGCTGTAAGCGTAGCGGCAACATAACATTTTCAACCGCCGTTAAGTGCGGTAGCAGCTGAAAGGACTGAAACACAAAACCGATATTTTTTAAGCGCACCAATGCACGCTGTTCTTCATTCAATTCACCAATCGATTGCCCGCATACCTGCAATGTTCCTGAACTGGCCTGATCCAGCGTGGCCAGAATACCCAGCAAGGTCGATTTACCCGAGCCGGATCTTCCGGTAATCGCTACCTGTTCACCACGATAAATATCAAAGCTTAGATTTTCAAAAATGCTGAGCTCTTTTTGGGCAAATTTGATCTTTTGGCTAAGCTGCTGTGCAGAGATAATCACTTGTGGCATGATGGAATGGTCGCTATTAACGTAGGTCATAAAATTCCTATATGCAAAATCGCAATCTGAAAACTCTTGTATGGACTTGCCTGGCCATGCTCAGTCTGGGTCTTAGCCCGGTCATGGCATCTGCGAAAACCATTATGATTGTGGGTGACAGTATTAGTGCAGGTTATGGCCTACAGGCAGGGCAAGGCTGGGTAGCATTATTACAGAAACGTCTAGACCAACAGTATCCGAAACAGCATAAAGTGGTCAATGCCAGTGTCAGCGGTGAAACCACTAGTGGTGCTGTGGCGCGTTTACCGAAATTGCTGCAAACACATAAGCCACATATTGTGGTGATTGAACTGGGCGGAAATGATGGTTTGCGCGGTCAGCCACCGCTGTTGATTCAAAAAAATCTGGCAACTTTAGTGCAGCAAAGTCAAAAGGCAAAAGCAAAAGTGATTGTTTTTGGAATGAAAATCCCGCCCAATTACGGCACAGCTTATAGCAAGGCCTTTGAGAAAAATTATAAGATTGTCAGTCAGCAACATAAGGTAAAATTGTTGCCGTTCTTTTTAGAAGGGGTTGCTGGCAAAAGAGACCTGATGCAAACCGATCTGGTTCATCCCAATGCATCTGCCCAAAGCATCTTGTTGAACAATGCTTATCCCTATATAAAAGGCGCTTTATAAAGCGCCTTTTATGAATCATGCTTTTTGCTTTTTACTTAAAAATCAAAGAAAACCACTTCACCCGTTTCAAGTGAATACTCTGCACCTACTACTTTTAATTTGCCTTGGACAATTAGATTTTCCAATACCGCAGAACCGTGACGCAACTGATTCACAGATGCAAAAACGTTGGAACGTACTGCATGTTTAGACAGTTTATCCAGATCATCTTTAAGTTCAGTCTGCATTAAAATTTCAACTGAAGGACGTACTCGGTTGACAATCGACATCAAGTTTGCTGATGGTGGAGCTGCTGGATTAGTCAAGGCATCAATGGTGGAATGAATGGCACCACAATGCGTATGACCCAATACGATCACTACAGGGCAATGAAAGCTTTCTGCTGCAAATTCGACACTTCCCACTTGAGATGGCGCAACAATATTACCCGCGACACGAATAACAAATAAATCACCCAGCCCCTGATCAAATACCATTTCAGCCGGTACGCGGGAATCTGAACAGCCTAAAACAATCGCAAATGGGTCTTGGCTTTCGGCCATTTCTGCGCGCTGTTGGTGAGTCAAAAGCTTCAAATGGGTTGTTTCACCGTTTACAAAACGCTGGTTCCCTTTTTTTAAACGATCCAAAGCTTCTTCTGCTGTTAGCATGCTGGTCTTCCAATGTTTTAAGTTGCAATATTTTAATGCCATCAAAACCGAAAGTCACTTGCAAAAAACATAGCTCTACAGTTTATAATGACCTGAGAAAATATTTTTATTTAGCTTCAAAAAACGACACGGTTCACATTTTTAAAGCTTTCAGGTTACTGAGTTCAAAAAACAATTCAGTGACATTTCTTTAATAATACTTACAATAAACTACAGACATTTTAAAAAAATTAAATGCTGTCTGAAATTAAATATTTTTATTCCCGATTTATAAATATTATCGTCATGAGTCTTCAAGGATGATCGTCAATGACACAGCCTGGTTCAAATTTTGCTCGATTTGTACGCAACCTCTGTTTGGTAAGTGCCTGCTGTTTTACAGGCATGACTATGGCTCAAAACAATAAAGTGAATATAGAAAAAATAAATTTACAAAACTATCTGATCCAGGAGCGCAGTGAAGCGGGTTTAAAAGCTAAAACCATTAAAGTCGGTGAGATTACCTGGGCCTATAATGAAGGGGGTTCACGGCAAAAACCGACCATTCTGCTCATTCATGGTTTAGCCGGAAATCGCGACAACTGGAATCGGGTGGCTCATTTTTTAACGCCTTACTATCATGTGGTGATTCCCGACTTACCCAATAATGGTGAAACCAGAACACCTGAAAATTTTGATGCTTCTGTACCCAATGTAACAGAAAACTTGCGTCGTTTTGTCGAAGCCATTGATGTCGAAGATAAGTTGAATGTGGCCGGACATTCCCTGGGTGGATCGATTGCCACTGTGTATGCATCACAATATCCGTTTGATACGCAAAGCCTGTTTCTGCTCAATAGCGCCGGTATTTATACCCAGGCCAATACCCGTTATTCTAAAGATCCGCTGACCCTGAAACAGCTGATTGTGTCCAAACCTGGCGATCTTGAACAGGTGATGCATCGGGTCATGCAAAATCCACCCAGCTTACCTAAGGCCGTAAAATCTGCCCAAGAGAACTACCTGATTACTCAGGCAGCAAAGAATGGCAAACTGATTGATCAGCTGGTGGCACTAAACCGCATTTATACGCCAGAATCCTTTGCCCGTCTGACTCGAACGGTGGAAGCACCTACCCTGATTCTTTGGGGTAAACAGGACAAGATTATTAATGTCGAAGTGGCAAATGAATTAAAATCGTTATTGAAACGCGCCGAGGCTCCTGTCATTCTTAACAATGTGGGACATATGCCAATTTTGGAAGCAGAGCAGGAAGTGGCAGCACATTATTTACCTTTTCTTGCCAAAACCCAGAAGATGAAAAACCCGCTTGCGGATAAACTTATTCCATTAAATTAATTTTTTCGAGACAGTATGCAAAAACATCCGATGATTGAGCAGTTAATTGAAGCTCATCTTGACTTTTTAGAACAAGAGTTTTCACATACTGCCACGATTGAAACCGAATTCCTGAATTTTTATCAATGGTTTAGAAAACAGCCACTGCAACAGATCTGGTCCTTTGAGCAAATTAATACACTTTTGCAAAAGCAGATTTTAGCCACGCCAGCGAGTAGCTTTTTGATTGAACAAATCGCTGAGCATCTGCATTTTGCCTTGGTTCATCCGCTTAATGAAGATACTAAAATCGCGGATGTCATTCCGGTTTTAACCATCGACAAAATTGCCCAATATGTCGCGGGCAAAAGTGATCACCGTCAACGCTTGATTAAAAAGGTGGTCAATAATCCTGCTTTTTCCGCCATGATTACCCAGCTCATTCAGCACTCCATTCAAGACTATATGGATAATTCAGTCATGGCCAAACGGGTGCCTGGCGTGTCGCGTTTTATGAAAATGGGCAAATCGGTGTTAGAAACAGTGACCGATTCAAATCTGGATGAAACCATTGCACATTATTTGCAAAAGAATATTTTAAAACTGAGCCAAATGAGTGAGCATGTTCTGAATCAGCACTTTGATAACGAAAAGCTCTATCATTTCCAGGCCAACCTTTGGCATAAAGTCAAGGATATGCCTTTAACGGTACTGAAAAATTATATTGAAGTTCAGGATCTCGGTAACACGGTGAATTTAGGCCATGAAATCTGGGATCACATCCGTCAAACGGATTACCTGAAACAGCAGGTTCATGATGGTGTCTATGCCTGGTATATCCGCAATCAGGAACGCCCTTTTGATTTATTACTGCGTGATCTGAATATTGATGAAGCCCTGATTCAACATGAATTGCAGCAGTTGCTGGCACCTGTCGTGCAAAAACTGGTTTCATCTGCCTATCTACGTGAACGTGCCAGAGCCTATTTAGAGAAATTTTATTATGCCGAAACTGCACAGAAAATTTTAAATCTTGATGCTTAATAAGAACTATATAAATAAAAAAGTCGCATGATGTAGCTTTCTTATCCCCCATATAAAAAATAACCTCCATTCTGGAGGTTATTTTTTGAAATTATTCGGTCTTATTTAAAATAAGCACCTTCGGTGTTGCTGTGGTCGGTTTGGTCAACCACACGCATCAATTCAGGAACATGCTGTTTCAAGGTGGTTTCTACACCCTGTTTTAACGTTAAATCAATTGATGAACAACCCTGGCAGCCACCACCAAATTTCAGTACTGCAGTTAAACCGTGTTCTTCATCTTCAACCACTTCAACCAGTGCACAGTTACCGCCATGTCCTGCAAGTCCCGGGTTAATTTCGGACTGAAGCACATAAGTGATACGTTCTTCTACCGATGCATCCGGACCGACACGTGGTACTTTTGAATTAGGTGCACGGAAGGTTAATTGACCGCCAAAACGGTCTTTATTGTAATCAATTACAGCATCCAGCAAATACGGAATTGACGGAGTATCAATAAATGCCGGGAAATCCGGGTAATCCTGTTTATAGTCGGTTGGCACAACTTCGTCAGGTGCACTATATGCCATGCAACATTCAGCACGTGGCGTACCAGGATTTTCCACAAAAACACGCACCCCAATACCGGGTGTGTTTTGCTTTTCTAACAAATCCTTTAAATACTCTTGAGCAGTCGGAGTAATCAATAAGTTTGGAATCTCTTCTACAACTGCAGTGCTGGTGTTCTCAGTCGACATAACAATTTTTCCTCAAGCTGAAGTGTCCATTTTAACTGAAGATGCGGGGTAATTTCATAAATTCAACTAAAATTGTCGGATTTATTGTGAAAGTTCCACTTAAGCTGCCATTTAATGGCATTATGAACGATAAATTTTGAAATGTAGAACTTGCTTTTATGTTGGATTTACCTTTTAACCATACCGTTACACTAATTCTTATTACCGTTATTATCTCGCTGATTGCATTTTCAAACCAGAAAGTCATGAGCCGACTCATTTTCTGGCCACCCGCGATGCAGCGTGGACAATATGATCGTTTTATTACCCATGGTTTTGTGCATGCAGATGGGACTCACCTGTTATTCAACATGATTACCCTGTTCTTTTTTGGCAGCGTGATTGAAAGTTTTTATCGGCAATATATGTACGATCTAGGCTTTGTGCTGTTTTATTTGGGCGGGCTGATTGCAGCAATTATTCCAAGTTATTTAGAACATAAAAATGATCATCGCTGGGCCAGCTTGGGTGCCTCTGGTGCAGTGTCTGCGGTCCTGTTTGCCTATATTCTGTTTGAACCGTGGAAATTGATCTTTGTGTTTTTTATTCCCGTACCGGCGATTATTTTTGCCGTGCTGTATGTCGCTTATAGCGTCTGGTCAGGTAAACGCGGCAATTCCAATATCAACCATAGTGCACATTTATGGGGCGCAGCTTATGGCGTAATCATGACCATCATTATTGAACCACGGCTTATTGGCCACTTTTTGAATAAATTGATGCAATTTCCTTTTTAAGGATATTGAGAAGGATAGAATCACCCTGCATATATGCTTAAAAAATTGCAGGTTTGCTCAATAAGGCGTATTGCTGACATTTAACTATTTAGGAGCGCAATGCTCCTTTTTTATTGTTTATTGCTAAAAGAATATTTACATAATTTTGTCATTAAATGCTACCCCTCAAATCAATTTGGCATAGATAATGTAGACATCTGTATATTAATGCGCAAAAAAAAGAGATCTTTTGCATGTCCACTTCATTAAATGGTCTTCAATTCCCGATTAATCCCACCAGCAAAAAGGCCAGTACCTCACAAACAGGCAAAGAAATTATTGCTGAAGCCCTGTCTATAGTCGACAACAAGTCTTCCATGTATGCACTTGCCGAAAAAAATTGGCGCAAGAACTATCCTATTTACTTCAAGGCCTTGGTGGAACAAGGCATTCACACCATCAACAACTCTATTACCATTGCAAAACAAGGCTTGCATAAAGCCCATCATAGCTTTGACTTTTATCGTGATGGTCAACGCTATTTATTGAAAGACATCATGAAAGATGTTGATACCGCCACCTTGTATACCATTCAGCTCAAAGGTGAAAGTGATGCTGCACCAGAATGGTATGTCCCTTATAAAGGGAAAAAATTACAAGGCCAGGCTTTACTAAATCAAATCCAGATCTGGCAAGATGCAGGCATTATCGAATGCAGCCATGCCGATGCCCTGCGTACGGCACAGGCACATCCGGAATGGTTTGATCTTTCTGACCGTACCATGGTGCTATTTGGTGCAGGGTCTGAAGCCGGTCCGCTAACCTGGCTGGCACGCTGGAAAGCCAATATTGTCGCAGTAGATTTACCCAATACCCGGGTGTGGGACAGAATCCTCAACACCATTCAGCAAGGCAACGCCACACTTTATGCACCTTGCACGGAAAAACTGGCAGAAGATACCTCAAGCACAGTGCTGAAAGAAAAATTAGGCGCAGATTTACTCACCCAAACCCCTGAAATTGCCCATTGGTTAAGCCAAAGTGAACGTCAGCTTGACCTGGCTGCCATTGCCTATCTCGATGGTGAAAAGCATGTCCGTGTTGCCATGGCCATGGACAGCATCATGGAATATGTCAGTGAGCAAAAATCGGATACCAGTTTGATGTTCATGTGCACGCCAACCGATGTCTATGCCATTCCGAAGGAAGTCGTTGAAGCATCTTATGACAAGTTCCAATGTCGTTCCAAAGTCCGGCAGCTTATGAGTAAAGGTATTTCAGCCGTTACCGCTAAGCGCTTTTTCCAGCAGAATCTACATATGCTCATTCCGTCGGACAATGGTCAGGAATATGGCATTGCGGACTGTCTGGTGGTCGAGCAAGGTCCAAACTATGCTTTGGCCAAACGGATCCAGCAGTGGCGTGCAACACTGGCGCGTCATTATGGACAACGGGTCAGTATCAATATTGCGCCGTCTACCACGACCCATTCAGTTACCAAAAATCCGTTATTGAAAGCGGCCTTCAATGGTGCAAGCCTGTTCGATGTGGAATCGTTTAGCCCTGAAACCACCAATGCCTTAATGGCTGCCTTATGGATTTATGACCTGCGTCATCCAGAGTCGGTTGCCAATCCGGAAACCCATCTGGATCATCCGCTGGAACTGATGATGAAAGGCGCCAACCATGGCGGATTGTGGCGTGTGCCTTATTTGGCCCGCACCGCTCTGCCTTTTGCCGCACTGTATGGCTTTGCCAACGAAAAATTGCCGATTAATAAGGTGCTACGCAAGTTAAAGAAATAATCACAAAGCTTCCCCTCTTCTTTAGGAAGATGGGAAGTATGGCTTTAAACCAAGGTGCAAGTGAAGGTCAAACAAAAACAAATGAAGGATATTTGCAGTTTGATTTTCTTTTGATAATAAAACACTGAAAGACATAAAAAAACGCTGCAATTGCAGCGTTTTTTGTTTCTAACAGAAGTCTTAAACGAACTGTAAGAATAGCCAGTACAAACCACCAGATAAACAGATGGTCGCTGGTAAAGTGAAGACCCATGCCGATAAAATCGTACGTACCATTTGCAAATTCAAACCTGATTTATTGGCTACCATGGTACCTGCAACTGCACTGTTCAAAACGTGTGTGGTTGATACCGGCATACCAAAACCATCTGCTGCAGCAATAGTAGTCATCGCAACAAGTTCGGCTGACATGCCTTGACCATAAGTCATATGGTTTTTACCAATACGTTCACCTACAGTGACCACAATACGTTTCCAGCCCACCATCGTACCCAGACCTAATGCCAGGGCAACAGCCACTTTCACCCAGGTTGGAATGTACTGAAGGAATGAATCCAGGTTTTTACGATATTCTTTAACTAACTTGCTTTGATCTTTTGACATTTCAGGAAGCTGCTCAGCTTTATCTAAACGCTTAAACGCAGTCGTGCTGAGATACATATCATTGCGGATCGCAGAAACTTCAGCCTCTGGAATAGTGTGAATATCATCATATTTGGCAACACGTTCGCCCAAATGATCTGTCAAGCTTGCTAAAGCAGGAACCACTTCAGGGTTCACTTCTTTGGTTTGAATATATTTGGTAATGACAGCACGTGCCTGAGCATCCGTAATATTTTCATGCTGCGGATAAATAGCAGTAGCCGTTTGCTGAGACAATTGCTCAAAAGACTGAATATGTGCACTGTCTAAATTCTTATTTAAAGAATAAGCCAATGGTACACAACCAATCAAAATCAGCATAATCAAGCCCATGCCTTTTTGACCGTCATTTGAACCATGCGCGAAACTCACACCAGTACAGGTGAAAATCAAAATCGCACGAATTAAAGGGGGTGGCGGCTTGTTACCTTCAGGCGGATGAAAAAGCTCTAACTGTTTACGGAAGATTTTTTTCACCAGTAAAAACAGGACAGCAGCAAAAGCAAAACCAATCAGCGGAGAAAACAGCAGTGCTTTACCTACTTTCATCACCTGTTCCATATCTATGCCGCTTGCGCCAGCGCCTGAATGAAGCAGGTAGTTCATAATACCCACACCTAAAATCGAACCGATTAGAGTATGTGAGCTTGATGCCGGAATACCCATGAACCAGGTACCCAAATTCCAGAGAATCGCAGCAATCAGCATGGCAAAAACCATGGCAAAGCCTGCGCCTGAACCGACATTCATAATCAGCTCTACAGGTAATAAAGCAATAATGCCGTAAGCAACAGCACCACTTGCCACCATTACCCCTAGGAAGTTACAGAAGCCTGCCCACATGACAGCTACAGGTGCAGATAAGGCATTGGTATAAATAACAGTTGCGACTGCGTTGGCCGTGTCATGAAAACCATTAACAAATTCAAAGCCTAAAGCAATTAATAAAGCAGTCGCCAAAAGAATAACGGAATATAAACTTAATGCTGGCACATGCGCCAAATCGGTCGAAAGCTGAAAACCGATATACACTAAAGTTGAAATAATAACCGTGAGAAACACCGGCATAAAAAATTTCGGTGTAGCAACATGCACATTCGTCGATTTCGCTGGTGCTGATGGCACCTGATCTTGGACGGGAGGAATATTAGAATTCATGCAGACGGTTCAAAGGGATAATAAAATCCCCTTATTGTTCAATTTAATTGTGACAATTATATGACAAAGAGCTGTCATATAAAGCAGTTTTTCATACTTTATTTACTGTTATGCACTCACTAAAACCCATCAAATTATTTCACTTTAATAAAATAAATCAATTGGTTAGAATACATAATTCACTGTTATTTATTTTGAAAATCAATGTTTCAGCTTATCTGATATAAATTCATATTTATTGTCATATTTGCTCCTGCCTATTGCTCATTTTCCATCATGCCTGATTAATATGACAAATTCGTGAAGCATTCCAAGCATTTATATTAAATATACTTGGCAACAAATATGTCTAATTATTCAACAACCTAATATATAGTGCGTGCCCCTGACCTGCGAATATCAATAAAACTGGATTGAATTCTGTTAATATATTTGCCGATTTTATATTCCACCGGATTGGGGTTATTTATGTCCACGCTTGCCACCCTAAAAGAGCTGCTCGCTCAACGGATTCTGATTATCGACGGTGCGATGGGCACCATGATTCAGCGTCACAAACTCGAAGAAGCTGACTACCGTGGTGAGCGTTTTGCTGACTGGGCATCTGACCTGAAAGGCAACAATGACCTTTTGGTGTTGACCCAGCCGCACATTATCCAGGGTATTCACGAAGCTTATCTGGAAGCGGGTGCCGACATTATTGAAACCAACAGTTTCAACGGTACACGTGTTTCTATGTCGGATTACCACATGGAAGATCTGGTTCCGGAAATTAACCGTGAAGCGGCACGTATTGCCAAAGAAGCCTGCCAAAAATATTCAACCCCAGACAAACCGCGTTTTGTTGCTGGTGTACTTGGGCCGACATCACGTACCTGTTCGATTTCACCGAATGTAAATGACCCTGCTTTCCGTAACATCACTTTTGATGAATTAAAAGAAAACTATATCGAAGCAGCGCATGCGCTGATTGAAGGCGGTGCAGATATTCTGCTGATTGAAACCGTATTCGATACATTAAACTGTAAAGCGGCGATCTTTGCAGTAAAAGAAGTCTTCAACCAGATTGGCTATGAATTGCCATTGATGATTTCAGGCACCATTACCGATGCTTCAGGCCGTACATTAACAGGTCAAACCGCAGAAGCATTCTGGAACTCGGTTCGTCACGGTGATTTGTTATCAATTGGCTTTAACTGTGCTCTTGGTGCAGATGCCATGCGTCCACACGTAAAAACGGTGTCTGACGTTGCCGATGTATTCGTATCTGCCCATCCAAACGCAGGCTTGCCAAATGCCTTTGGTGGTTATGATGAGACTCCGGAACAAACTGCTGCCTTCCTGAAAGAATTTGCCGAAAGCGGTTTAATCAACATTACTGGCGGCTGCTGTGGTACCACGCCGGATCATATCCGTGCCATTGCCAATGCAGTAAAAGACATCAAGCCACGTCAGGTTCCTGAAACCAAACCGGCTTGCCGTTTAAGTGGTTTAGAACCATTTAACATCACGGAAGAATCCTTATTCGTCAACGTCGGTGAACGTACCAACGTGACCGGTTCGAAAAAATTCCTGCGTTTAATCCGTGAAGAAAACTTTGCCGAAGCTTTAGAAGTTGCACAGCAACAGGTTGAAGCCGGTGCACAGATCATCGACATCAACATGGATGAAGGCATGCTCGATTCACAAGGCGCAATGGTGCACTTCCTGAATCTGGTCGCGTCTGAACCGGAAATTTCACGTGTGCCGATCATGATTGACTCATCAAAATGGGAAATCATTGAAGCTGGCTTGAAATGCGTGCAAGGTAAACCGGTTGTCAACTCGATTTCCCTTAAAGAAGGTTATGATGAGTTTGTCCATAAAGCACGCCTTTGCCGTCAGTACGGTGCAGCCGTGATCGTGATGGCATTTGACGAAGATGGTCAGGCCGATACCGCTGAGCGAAAGAAAGAAATCTGTAAGCGTTCATACGATGTTTTGGTCAATGAAGTCGGCTTCCCGGCTGAAGACATCATCTTTGACCCGAACGTGTTTGCTGTGGCAACTGGTATTGAAGAACACAATAACTATGCGGTGGACTTCATTGAAGCGACTGGCTGGATTAAACAGAACCTTCCGCATGCCATGATTTCCGGCGGCGTGTCCAACGTATCGTTCTCATTCCGTGGTAACGAGCCTGTTCGTGAAGCGATTCACTCGGTATTCCTTTACCATGCCATCAAGCAAGGCATGACCATGGGGATCGTAAACGCTGGTCAAATGGCAATTTACGACGACATCCCAAGCGAACTGAAAGCTGCAGTTGAAGATGTGATCCTGAACCAGAACCAGGGTGAAAGCGGTCAGGAAGCTACGGAAAAATTGCTTGAAGTGGCTGAGCAATATCGCGGTCAGGCTGGTGCACAAAAAGCCGTTGAAAACCTTGAATGGCGTAATGAGTCAGTTGAAAAACGTCTGGAATATGCACTGGTCAAAGGTATTACCACCTTTATTGATGAAGATACCGAAGAAGCGCGTTTAAAAGCCAAACGTCCGCTGGATGTGATTGAAGGTCCACTCATGGACGGCATGAACGTGGTCGGTGACTTGTTCGGTTCAGGTAAAATGTTCCTGCCGCAAGTGGTAAAATCTGCCCGTGTGATGAAACAAGCCGTAGCCTGGTTGAACCCGTACATCGAAGCGGAAAAATCTGGCGGTGAGTCTAAAGGTAAAGTGTTGATGGCAACCGTAAAGGGTGACGTACACGATATCGGTAAAAATATTGTAGGCGTCGTGCTGGGCTGTAACGGTTATGACATTATCGACCTTGGCGTAATGGTGCCTTGCGAGAAGATTCTGCAAACGGCCATTGATGAGAAAGTCGATATTATTGGTCTTTCTGGTTTGATCACACCGTCACTGGATGAAATGGTGTTTGTTGCCAAGGAAATGCAGCGTAAAGGCTTCAATGTACCGTTAATGATTGGCGGTGCAACCACATCGAAAGCGCATACAGCGGTGAAAATTGACCCGCAATATTCAAATGATGCGGTGATTTATGTTGCCGATGCGTCCCGTGCCGTGGGTGTGGCAACGACTTTACTCTCTAAAGAAATGAAGCCGAAATTTGTTGAGGAAACTCGCGCTGAATATGAAAAAGTGCGTGAGCGTATTGCCAACAAACAGCCGAAAGCAGCCAAACTGTCTTATGCAGAATCGGTTGAAAATGGCTTGAAGATTGACTTTGCAGCGAATAAGCCAGTGAAGCCAAACTTTATTGGTACGCAAACACTGACCAACTATCCGTTAGAAACTTTGGTTGAATACTTTGACTGGACACCATTCTTTATTTCCTGGAGCTTGGCAGGTAAGTTCCCTGCCATCCTTAAAGATGAAGTGGTTGGTGAAGCGGCAACTGACTTGTATGAACAAGCGCAGAAAATGCTGAAAGACATCATCGAGAATAAACGCTTTGATGCGCGTGCCGTGTTTGGTATCTACCCTGCCAACCGTTCAGCGGCAGATTCGGTTGAAGTCTATGACGAAACTGGCACCACTGTTACGCATACTTTCCAGCATATCCGTCAGCAGTCTGATAAAGTCACTGGCAAACCAAACTTGTCGTTGGCAGACTTTGTTGCGCCTAAAGGCGTAGCGGAAGATTACTTGGGCGGTTTCACGGTATCGATCTTCGGTGCGGAAGAAATGGCGAATGAGTTCAAAGCCAAAGGTGATGACTACTCTGCAATTCTTGCTCAATCTTTAGGTGACCGTTTTGCCGAAGCTTTTGCAGAGCACTTGCATGAACGTATCCGTAAAGAGTTCTGGGGCAATCAGGCATCTGAACAGTTATCGAATGAAGAGTTGATTAAAGAGAAGTATGTCGGTATCCGTCCTGCGCCGGGCTACCCTGCTTGTCCTGAGCATTCTGAAAAAGCGCCTTTGTTTGACTGGTTAGGTTCGACCGATAAGATTGGCACATTCTTAACCTCTAGTTTTGCAATGTGGCCGCCTTCATCTGTCAGCGGTTTCTACTATGCAAACCCTGAGTCACAATACTTTAATGTGGGTAAGATTGCAGGCGATCAGCTTGAGGATTATGCGAAACGTAAAGGCTGGACTTTGGATGAGGCAAAACGCTGGTTAGCGCCTAATTTGGATGATTCGGTGGTTTAAGAATCTTCGTAAGCTAGAAAAGAAAAATCCCCTCACTTGAGGGGATTTTTTTATGGTAATCACCCCTAATCCTGAACCATTTATGGCGCAAGGTCAAAGAGGGGGACTTTCACGTATCTATTTAATTACGTGATAGCTCCTCCCTTTCTTAAAGGGAGGTTGGGAGGGATTCAAAATTGAATAACTATGCGATATATTTAACTAAAACAACCAAAATAGAAGCAATATGTTAGTTTACAAATATCGTGGTGGGGCTTTCAAAAGAGATTTAGAATCTTTACAAAAAGATCAATTTTGGGCATCTAATACGCAACAATTAAATGACCCTTGTGAAGGACTTGTATCTATCAATAACTATGAAAAACAGATAGAAACTTTAAAATTAATTTTTCCACAACAAGCAAAGCATACAGTTATGCTAAATCAATGTTTTCAAAATATCATTGATATGAAAGATCAAAAATTGGGAATCTTTTCGTTAAGTAAAAATTATAATGATGAACTACTTTGGGCTCATTATGCTGATAGCCATAAAGGTTTTTGTATTGAATATGAGTTAAATAAGTTACTTAAAGGACAAAATCCGAAACACAGGTATTTTGATGTCACTTATACTGACAATCTTCCCAATATAAGCCTATCCGATATATTATCGAAAGAAGATGACAATTCACTAATAAGAATGATGTTAGGTTATAAAGCCAAAAAATGGGAATATGAAAATGAACTCAGAATTATTACAGAAAATTATGGACTAAATAGTTACGATTATAGAGCTGTTAAATCCATATATTTCGGACTCAGAATGTCTGATTCTGAAATAACAAAAATAATGGACACCATGAAAGGTAGAAATATTCGATACTTTAAAATGAAGTTAAAACCTAATTCCTTTCAACTTGATGCTATCCAAATTGAAGATAAATTTCCTACTAAAAAAAGATATAAATACTCGATAGCACCTATAGCTGAACGGGCTGTTGATCCTTCCACGCTAAAATCAGAATACAAAGAGTTTAGCCCATATTTAGATAAATTAGCCGAAATAATTCGTCGAGAAGCTGATTGTATTGAAGTTAGTTATGTTGATCTAAGTCATTCAAAAAGCACGCTAAATCATCCTATATTTTTTGCTCAATATAAGACCAAAAAAAATGACTGGTTAACACATACAGTACATTACTCGAAACAGCAAATTGACGAAGAATACGACAAAATTGATGACTTGTAGTTACTATCTAACCTGAGTTCGATATAAAAAAGAGTAGAAAAAAAGCCCTGAATTTATAACATATTGGTTCTCAATACAAAATGTTATAAAACAAGGCTTCTCGATGGATCATA
>NZ_JBIQOC010000051.1:0-38586 GCF_044130295.1 Acinetobacter uliginosus
CGAGAAGATCCTGCTGAAACACCATAAAAAATCCGATGCCAAACCTGACATCGGATTCTCTAATAAATTTCGCGAGGCTTCAAATGCTTAAGTGAACAGCATTGCCCCTCAAGGGGGCTTTTTTTATATATATTAAAAGTCATATTTTTCAAAGCTGGTATTTCTGCTATAACAGAATAAATCCCCCTATAAAAGCTATAAATATTTTGCTGTTGCTGTAATGACATTGTTCGTCCAAAGGAATCAGATAAATGGCTAAACCCACTATTATTATTTCACAACAAGATCTGGAACGTTTAGAAACGATGCTTGAGCATCAGTCTAAACTGACGCCAACCATGCAGCATCTGGAAGATGAGCTTGCACGTGCTCAAGTAGTTGCCCCGCAGGATATGCCGGCAAATGTGGTGACAATGAATGCACGGGTATCAATTACCATTGCCCCTGCGAATGAACCAACTACGATAACCCTGGTTTACCCACATGATTTTCTGGGTGAGAAAGGACAGGTGAATGTACTTGCACCAATCGGTGCAGCAATTTTAGGATTGGCTGAGGGTCAGGAAATTGAATGGCCGCAGCCAGATGGTCATTTAATGAAAGTGAAAATTGAAAAAGTGTTGTATCAGCCAGAACGTGAAGGCAATTATCTATAATTTTTTAAAATAAATAGCCCCCGATTTAGGGGCTATTTTGATGTACAGATAAAAATAATTAAGGCTTAATGATTTTATCGAGACAACACATCATCAATGCTGAAACGACAAAGCTCTGGTGCATGTTATTCTCCAGATTATTTTCTTAATGTTTTGACTTGATCATCAATAAATCGCTTTAAAAATTTGACATTTTTATGTTTTTTAATAGCTTGTATTTTTTAATTGTCTGAATAATTTTAGGGTTGAGAAATCTAATCTCAAAATTCTAAATCAGGAAAGTTCAAAACTTCAGCAGGTATTATGCTGATCACTGTCAACGCTTTGACAGTGTTTATGGCCTATTCAGGGCAGACTGTATTTCAACAACATAACGTTGCAATAAAAATTGAAATATAAGGAATCGCCATGAGCCAAAATCAAACCAAACCCTATGATCCGAACTATCAATATCAACATATTCAGGTAAAACCGATTACCGGGTGTATTGGTGCTGAAATTGAAGGGGTTAAATTGTCTTCAACTCTAGATCAAGACACGGTCCATGAAATTAACCATGCTCTAATCAAGTACAAAGCTATTTTCTTTAAAAACCAACAGCATTTAACTGATGATGAACAGGAAGGCTTTGCCGCTTTATTGGGCAAGCCCTTGAATCATCCAACCGTTCCGGTCAAAAGTGGAACAGCACATGTGCTTGAGCTGGATTCACGTGGTGGGCGGGCAGATACCTGGCATACCGACATCAGCTTTATTGAAGATTATCCAAAGGCTTCCATTTTACGCAGTATAGTTGCGCCTACAGCAGGGGGTGATACGGTTTGGGCAAATACCACAGCAGCTTATAACGATCTGCCAGAAGAACTGAAAGTTTTGGCAGACAGTTTACGGGCAGTACATAGCAACGACTATGACTATGCTTCTAAAGTAACCACAAGCCCGCGTATTGATGCAGAAAAATATCGTGCGCTATTCAATTCAACCGAATATGAAACAGAGCATCCATTGGTGCGCGTGCATCCTGAAAGTGGGGAAAAGACCCTGTTATTGGGTCACTTCTTTAAACGCTTTGTAGGTTATAACAGCCAGGATTCACGCCGCCTGTTTGATTTATTCCAGGATTACGCCGTGAATTTAGAAAACATTGTGCGTTGGCGCTGGAGTGTAGGTGATGTTGCCATCTGGGATAACCGTGCCACACAGCACCGTGCGATTAATGATTATGGGGATGAGCTGCGTGTTGTGCGTCGTGTTACCATTGAAGGGGATATTCCAGTTGGTGTAGATGGTCGCCCAAGTGTGAACCTGAAGAAAGTGGTTAAACAGGACATTTCCAATTTTACCTTTGAAAATGGTCAAATTTTAGAAAAAGCATCTTAATGGTTAGATGTATTGATTTAGGCTGTATGGACTCGTAGTGATCTGAATTCGAGATATACATAGCGCTAAAAGTTGGTTGGTTTAAGCATATAAAAAACCTAGTATTTATATATTAGGTTTTTTATTTTGAATGAGATCATAAATTTCATATGCTCAGTCGCGCAGAAAAATTACAGCAGATTTTTGGGCAGGATGCAGTGTTTTCTGCATTCAATGCACAATCCCATCAAACCTTATTGCAGCATGTGAAATATCTGCGTTTTTTACCACAGCAACAGATCTTGCATTATCAGCAAAAAATGAACGATATCTATGTACTGTTGTCCGGACGGATGCAGATTGGCTGGCTGCTCAGTGATGGCGAGTTTAAAGTCAGTGATTATGTGAAAATGTATTCGGTATTTAATCTGGTGCCATTTTTACAGAAAAAACCGCTGAATTTTGATTTTTATGCAGTAGAAGTAGTTGAAGTGGCTGTAATTTCAGGTCAGGTTTTTCTGGAACAATTACAACAGCAGCCGCAAGCCATGTGGCAGATCATTCAATTACTGAGTGAACGGATGTATGGTTTGATGGAGAAAAACCGTTATCTGCAAACTGCGAATATGACGCAAAAAATTGCACGTCATTTAATAACCTTGGGTCAACAGGCAAGACCAGTAGGTCAGGAAAAATCAACCATTCAATTTAAAATGAGCCAGCAGGAATTTGCCGAATTACTGCATGTGTCCCGGCAAACCTTAAACAAGCAACTACAATATTTTATCCAGCAACGCATTGTAGAGTGGAATTATAGCCAGATCAGGATTATCGATATGCAGCGCCTAAAACAGCTTAGCCAGTTCTAAAGAGATGGCTGAAAAATTGCCCTGCTCACTGAAATGATTGCGGATAATTGAATGGGATAAAAAATTCAAGGCAATAAAAAAGGCAAAGTCAAAACTTTGCCTTTTATGATCGCGGGCGATCTTAGTGGTGATGACCACCAGCACCGTGTACGTGACCGTGTTCTAATTCTTCAGCAGAAGCTGCACGAATTTCAACGATTTCAACTTCGAAAGTTAAATCTTGGCCAGCAAGTGGGAAGTTAGCATCTACAACAACGTTGTCGCCTTCAACTGCTTTAACAGTCACGATTTGAACGCCATCATCAGTTTGAGCTTGGAATTGCATACCAGGTTGGATGTTGTCTACACCTTGGAACATTTGAGCTGGAACTTCTTGTACGAGGTCAGGGTTGTATTCACCATAACCTTCAGCAGCAGGAACGTTTACAGTGAATTTTTCACCAACAGTTTTGCCTTCTAAAGCGTTTTCTAAACCAGGGATGATGTTGCCCGCACCGTGCAAATATGCAAGTGGTTCACCTTGTGATTGGTCGAGAGTTTCGCCCTCTGCGTTAGTCAACGTGTAGTGGAAAGAAACCACGAGGTCATTTGCAATAGCAGTCATGTTATTGATCCATTCAATTTTTTAAGGGTACATCATAAAGTGAAAAGTAGGTTTTGTAGACTAGATTTAGCAAAAATCTGCATTTTTCCCACTCTTATGGTGTTTTTTTAATAGTGGGGATGGTTTTTTTAATTTCAATGAAATTTTAATCTTTTTAGCTGTTTTTCTTGTGACAAAATCCAGAGCTCTTGATTTGTCCAGTCATACGCCAGTAGTTTGATAATGGTTTAACAACACGACAAGACTTTGAGTGGGAAATTTGAGCATACTATACGGGGACAGGGAGGAAAGTTGAATTTGAGCTGTCAGGCATTTAGCAGTCATTATTGGTCAGTAAAAAGAAGATGATATATACTTACCATCTTCTTTTTATTACTTTTATCCAAATGATTATTTTATGAATAAGATTGTTCTGTCATCTGACTCAAGTCAAAACTATTCATCCTTTAGCGTAGAGGATAAATTTTGACCCGAATGTCATCGCTTGAGAAAAAACTAAAAAGCTGTTTAAACCAGAGGGCAATTTTCTGGAAAAAATTGGCTTCTTCAATTTGCACATCATTTTCAATGGCAATGGTGCGGATCAACTGGTTATTTTGATAAACCTGCACGGTGGCCAGTTGCATAACTTTGGCTAAAGGAGCAGTCAGGTATTTTTCCGTGATTTCAACATTTAAGTGGGTCTTGGTTTCTTGTAAGGGCTCAATGGCTTGAATCGTACCATTGCCTGTATTCAGCATAACACGCTGATTGACCGTATCATAAGTTTGCAGATCAATCGCATAAGGCTGATCATATAAAGACGTCGTCACAATTTGCGGTTTGCTGGTTTCCAGTTTAAACATTTTTAAAGTAGATTTCACCACCGGCAATTCAGCAATCAGCTGCTTGTCTTTAATCGCGACCTCATTACGGGTATAGGTATAGGCCATATCCATCAGGGTGTGGGCAACTTCTGCACGTTTTAATGCATTTTTTGTACCCATCACCACCACAATCAGGCGACGTTCAGGTAGTGCAGGATTACCAGTAGGGCGGTGTGCAGTCAAAGCCAGGTTATAACCTGCCGCTTTAGTGAAACCTGTTTTTAAACCATCCACACTTGGGTCAAACTTGAGTGCCAGATTGGTTGCGCGGTGAAAACGCTGGTTATAGCTGAAACTTGGCATGACTGAATAATGCAGATATTCAGGCGTCTGAACGGTCAGTGCTTGACCCAGCAGGGCCATGTCATGAGCAGATGAGTAATGGTCCGGCATGGTCACGCCTGGTGCATTGGCAAAATGCGTATCCTTCATTCCTAAGGCTTTGGCTTCTTTATTCATGCGTTGGATGAAAGCTGGTACAGTACCTGAAATACGTTCTGCCAAGGTCACTGCCGCATCATTGGCTGACATCACGATCAAACCTGCCAGAAGCTGATCTACAGTAATCTGATCACCTTGTTTAAGATACATTTGCGACTCATCCCACTGCACCATTTTTACCACTGGTGTCGCCGTGATGATTTCATCCTTTTTTAAATGACCGGCTTCAATTTCTTTCAATGCAATATACGCAACCATCATTTTGGTCATGGATGCCGGTGCACGTTGCTCATGGCTATTGTGCTCTGCAATGACTTGACCTGATTGGGTATCAAGAATGGTCCATGCCTGGGCTTCAACGCTTTCAGGAACAAGGTTGAGTAATGCAGCATTGACTATCGTGGAACACAATAAACTTAAGGATGCGAGGAGATAGATGACAGCTTTCAATGATCTTCCTTATTTACCAATCCATTGGTGGTAGAAATGCAAAAAATATGAGGAATGCTATGCCTTTTTTTTAAGAATGGCTAGTCGGAATTGCAGACAATTGCGACAGTTCAGCATTGCCGGACAAAAAATGCTAAGCTAATTGTTAAGTTAACTTTTTTATATTTTATATTGCCCATTATGTTGCATTATCAAATCGAATTTGACGATTATCGTCAGCATCTTATTCACGTGACACTTCGCTTTTTAGCTGATCCAACTCAAGTCCTTTCTCTACCGACCTGGATTCCGGGTAGCTATCTGATTCGCGAATTTTCAAAGCATATTGAGTCAGTTCGTGCTTATGATGAAGATGGGCGCATTTTACAAATTCAGAAATTTGAGAAGAATAAATGGCGTTTATTTAATACCGATCATGAACTGATTACGGTGGAATATGATGTCTATGCCTATGACTTGTCTGTACGCGGTGCCTATGTGGACCAAACACGTCTCTATGTGAATCCGGCCTGTGCATGTTTGGGACTAGAAGGGCAGGAAGATAAAGCGGTTGAAGTTGAAGTGTTCCTTCCAGATGAACTGAAACATTTCCAGCTGGCAACCGGTTTAATGGCTAAAAGTCTGGTTAAAGGTCGTTATACCTTAAAGGCGGATAACTATGCCCAGTTGATTGATTCACCCTTTGAGCTGGCAGAACAAACACGTTTTAGCTTTGAAGCTAATGGTATCCCGCATGAATTTGTGGTGTCTGGCAAACATGCCATGAATGCGGCGCGTATGCAGCAAGACATTGAAAAAATATGTAGCACTGAAATTTCAATGTTTGGTTCTGCACCATTTAGCGATTATACCTTTATGACTATGGCGACAGGCAATAGCTATGGAGGCTTGGAGCATCCGAACAGTACCAGTCTGATTACCCCGCGTGATGACTTGCCTAAAGCAGATGAACCTGCTGAACCATCAGCGGATTATCAGCGTTTCCTGGGTTTATGCAGTCATGAATATTTCCACTCTTGGTTGGTAAAATTTATTCGTCCTGAAAATTTCGTCAATTATGATTTAAACAAAGAAGGCTACACTTCGCTGCTTTGGATTTTTGAAGGTTTCACTTCGTATTATGACGATTTGATATTGCTACGTAGTGGGGTGATTTCTCAAGAATCATATCTGAAATTGTTAAAAGCACAGATTGACCGCTATTTACAAAATCCGGGACGCGCGATTCAAACCGTTGCAGATTCAAGTTTTGATGCTTGGGTTAAATTCTACCGTCAGGATGAAAACTCCAATAACGCCGGCACCAGCTACTACAACAAGGGTTGTTTAGTAGCGCTGTGTCTGGACTTGGGCTTGCGTTTGCGCGGTTCAAGCCTGGATGCCTTAATGCGTAAATTGTATAAAAATGCGCAAAATGGTGTTCAAGTTAATGAACGTACCATCTTCGAATTGTGTAATGAGTTGACCGGTGATAACTGGCTTGAACAGATCAATCATTTGATCAATACCACAGATGAATTGCCGTTAGATCAGTTGCTTCCCGAATTTGGTTTAAGTTTTGACGTTAAAAATGACAAGTCTTTGCCATTTGGCTTAAAGCTTGCCGATAAACCTGAAGGTGTGGTGATTCAAACTGCACGTCGAGAAGGTTCAGGGGGGAAAGCAGGTCTTTCTGCCCAAGATGTTGTTATCGCGATTGATGGCTTGAAAGCAACGACTAAACTTGTTGAAAAATATGCAAAACAAGAGGGAACGTACACTGTACTAGCTTTCCGCCGTGATGAGTTAATGACTTTTGAAGTTCAGGCGGGTGGTTCTGAATTGACGGAAGTTGAACTCAAAGTTGAAGATCAGGCCAAAGCTGAGAAGTGGTTAAAGGCTTAATTTGTATACTCTTTAAACTTCATGTAAAACCGATGCTTAGGCGTCGGTTTTTTATTTATCTAAAGAAAAATCAATAAAAAGAGAAGAACCAGTTATTTTGCAGGATTTTTCAAGGAAGAAAATAATTGGCATCAGATTAAGACGTACTATATATTGAGCCAAGTTGATGAAGCATATGACAAGTTAAATCTATAATACTTATTAAAGAAAAAAGCCCACTTTCGTGAGCTTTAATTTGAATACTAAAAATTAACCGCGACCACGCCCACGCCCACGCGGTGCTTTGGTATTCGGACGCGTTGTACCATTGGTCTTACGACGCGGTTTCTCGCTTTCATCCATTTGCCAGATACGTTTCGTACCAGATGACTTCTTCACGGAACCATCTTTGTTCTTGCGAACCATTGGCTTACCGCCTGTACCACCCGGTTTTTTCACATAAGAACGTGAACGGTAAGGTTCTTCCGCAGGTACATCTTTAAAGTCCGGGTATAACAAAGGCTCGATTTCTTTGGTTTCACCTGGTTGTAAACCCAATTGAACAAGATCAATAGAACCAATTTTCGTACGAATCAAACGTAAAGTTGGAAAACCTACCGCAGCAGTCATACGGCGAACCTGGCGGTTACGACCTTCACAGATTGAAATTTCAATCCAAGAGGTGGGCACAGATGCACGGAAACGAACTGGTGGATCACGGTCCCATAACCATTCTGGCTGTTGCACTTTAATGGCTTTGCCCGGAAGGGTCATACCATCTTTCAGTTCAACCCCTTTACGCAGCTGTTCAAGCGCTTCTTCAGTGACATCACCTTCAACCTGTACCAGATAGGTTTTAAACTTCTTGTTGGCCGGGTTGGTAATAAATTGGTTTAAACCGCCGTGGTCGGTTAAAAAAACTAAACCTTCAGAGTCCATATCTAAGCGACCCGCCAAACGCAAAGTCGGATCGTCTACGAAGTCAGCCATGGTCATGTGTGCTTCGTCTTTACGGAATTGGGAGAGGACGTCATAAGGTTTATTGAGAATGACGATTTTCATAGCAAATAACTTCTTTAATTACATAAGACTAAAAAGGTTAAGTTTTATTCAATGGGGAAATGTTGTTATTTCCCGTATAAATCTTAAACACAATGGAATTCAATTAAACTATTATGCGTTAAGAAAGGACGAAAGTATTGCCTAATCGGCAATTATTTTTAGATATCGCTAGATACAAAGGGAGAACCTAGACAATGGGTTATCAGAAGATCGTTGTTCCTGCGGATGGTAGCAAAATTACCGTAAATGCAGACTTGTCACTCAATGTTCCAAACAATCCTATTATTCCTTTTATTGAAGGTGACGGTATTGGTGTAGATATTACACCGGCCATGAAAGCAGTGGTTGATGCTGCGGTTCTAAAAGCTTACGCTGGTAAACGTTCGATCGAGTGGATGGAAGTATACTGCGGCGAAAAAGCAGACAAAATCTACGGCACTTACATGCCGGAAGAAACCTTTGAAGCTCTTCGTGAATTTGTTGTTTCTATTAAAGGCCCGTTAACAACCCCGGTTGGCGGCGGTATCCGTTCTCTAAACGTTGCATTACGTCAGGAATTAGACCTGTACGTATGTGTACGTCCAGTGCGCTGGTTTGAAGGCGTACCTTCTCCGGTTCAACATCCTGAACTGACGGACATGGTGATTTTCCGTGAAAACTCTGAAGATATCTATGCAGGTATTGAATGGAAAGCAGATTCACCAGAAGCCAAAAAAATCATTCGATTCCTGAAAGAAGAAATGGGTGTGACAAAAATCCGTTTCGAAGAGAATTGCGGGATCGGGATTAAACCGGTATCTAAAGAAGGTACTCAGCGTCTGGTTCGTAAAGCGATCCAGTTTGCGATTGATAATGACAAGCCAAGCGTGACGCTGGTTCACAAAGGCAACATCATGAAGTACACCGAAGGTGCATTCAAGGAATGGGGCTATGAAGTTGCGCTTGAGCGTTTTGGTGGCGAACTTCTGGATGGTGGGCCATGGGTTAAAATCAGAAACCCTAAAACTGGTAAAGACATTATCATTAAAGATGTGATTGCGGATGCCTTCCTGCAACAAATTTTGATGCGTCCTGCCGATTACTCGGTGATTGCCACGCTGAACCTAAACGGTGACTATATTTCTGACGCGCTTGCTGCCGAAGTGGGCGGTATCGGGATTGCACCGGGTGCCAATATCGGCGGAGCCATCCAGATGTATGAGGCGACTCACGGGACTGCTCCTAAATATGCCGGTCAGGACAAAGTCAATCCGGGTTCAATTATTCTTTCTGCTGAAATGATGCTGCGTGACATGGGCTGGACTGAAGCGGCTGACTTGATCATCAAGGGTATTTCCGGTGCGATTGCCAATAAAACAGTGACCTATGACTTTGAACGTTTAATGCCGGACGCGACTTTGTTACGTTGTTCGGAATTTGGTCAGGCGGTCATTAACAATATGGAATAAGTCATTTGACCTGAATCTGTATGAAAAAAACCTGCGCATGTCGCGGGTTTTTTATGGTTACGGTACACGATGTTTTATAGATCAGGAGCGAAATTTATCATGCAATCTGCACAATAGCATGAATAGTTAAGCGGTATGTTCTAGCATCGAACAAACGCGAGCAAGAAAGTCAGTATGCATCTTATTGCGACCGTTATGCTCATTTTTGGAGGTCAGTCCCGGTATCTGGTGGTGCAGCAGGCATATGTATGCCATCTGCCTGAATCGAAACAGGTTATGCTGGCTCACTGGTTTTGAATTTAGCTGTACGAGTATGCCAGACCAGTTGTAATGTTCCCAATAATAAAACTATCGCAGCCAAGACAAACTGTTGATGATAAGTCACGCCAAAATGTTGCAGAGTGCTAAAACTTAATCCGCCAATCAGCTGCACAGATGCAAAGCATAGTGTGGCAATACTCCAGAGCTTTTTATACGCCAGACCATAGAGTTGCAGAATGGTATAGGAGGTTAAAAACACCACTGCCGGATTGAGCATGCCGGTAAAAAAGGAAGAAGCAAAAGTCAGCACTGAACTGGTGTTTAAGGTTGCAATAAAAATGGCTACTATATACAGACTGTAAAGAATTTTCAGGGCGAAAAAATTGCCAAATTTTCTTGCCAGTGAATAGGCAGTAAAAGCCCCGAAAGCACTTCCTAAGCCATACAGAATCCAGTTGAAATTGATCCAGAACAGGTTCAGACCCAGTTCATGGCTCAGGTAGTCAATCCAGAATAATGAATGTGGAATATAGGCAAATGCACTGCAGGCATACACAACCAGCAAACTATAAAAGATTGTGTTGAGTGGAGTTTTAGATTGAGCCTGCACTGTTTGTGCAGACAGATGATGCTTAAATTGTTGCAGTAAAATACTTAAGCAGGCACAAATAATCAGCGCGAAACCACATAAAATCAGCCAGGCAGTCTGTATGGAAATTTGGTCCAGATAAGGCAGGAACAGGGTCGCCAATAAAACTCCCAGACCAATTCCGCTAAAACCAATAAAATTGATTTTAAAACGGTCCTGAATCTCACAGCATTGTGCCACCACACTCGGGGATAAAATCATCAGCAGGCCGCCACTGATTCCCGAAATTACACGCCAAAAAATATACCAGGCTTGCGGAAAACCGGAAAATGCACAGCACATTAAACTGAACATTCCGGCAATTGCAGCTATCTGAATATATAGGGTCATGCTTTTGTTTTGAGGTAGTCGCATGGCTGCAAAAGCACCCATCAGATAACCGAGTAAATTGGCACTACCTAAAAGACTGGCAAAACCTGTTGACCAATCAAACGCTTCACGCGTGCTGGGTAACAAGGCGGTATAGGAGAAACGTAAAATACCAATCCCCAAGCACATACTGAGGCATAAAAAAAGACTAAGCTTGATATTGGTTGAGGACATCCATGTACTCACAGTATTTATTATTCATTCATCATATAAATAGCATGTGTACCGAACAATAAACAGGATCAGAACAAATAAACACTATAAAAACACGCATGCATACGTGATTAAGTAATCTTTAAGAGTGGTTCTATAAAATTGGCCAAGATATAAATCTTTTATTTTGTAAATTGAGTTTTCTGAATAAAGGCATACAATTTTGCTTCTTTATTATACTTTGTGAAATGATGAATTTCTCCTATCGTGCTGATATCGATGGCTTAAGGGCAATCGCCGTTTTATTGGTGATTTTTAACCATGTCGGATTATCTTTCTTTTCAGGAGGATATATTGGTGTGGATATCTTTTTTGTCATTTCAGGTTATTTAATTACCCTCATTTTAACCCACGATATTCAGTGCAAACGGTTTTCTATTGCACGGTTTTACAAGAAACGTGTGGTACGCCTGGCACCTGCTTATTTTACCGTACTCAGCGTTGTCAGTATTATTGCCTGGCAGGTGATGCTACCTGGGGATCTGACGCAATATTTTGACAGTGTGATGTATGCCACTCTGCTCATGGCGAATATCTATATGCGCAATGAGGTGGGAGATTACTTTAGTCAGGATGCCGAAGGTATTCCTTTATTGCATTTATGGTCGCTTGGGGTTGAAGAGCAGTTTTATATTTTCTGGCCGTTATTGTTGTTGCTGTTTGTTGGAAAGGTGTCGCGTAAATATACCTGGGCCATCATCACGACATTAATCGTGACTTTACTATTTTATGCCCAGCACACGTTAATGCAAAATGCAGAGAAGGCCTATTACAGTATGCCGGTACGTGCCTTTGAGTTGCTGATTGGTGCATTGATTGGCTTCCTGCCTCAGCTCAAAATTCCGGAAAAATTACGACAAAGTCTGGTTTGGGGTAGCTTAATCACGTTGTTTGCCACAGCAGTATATTTTAACCAACAGACACCTTTTCCTGGCGCAATGGCGCTGATCCCGTGTTTGGCAACTGCATTTATCATTTATCTCGGGCAATGTTCACCCTCAAGTAATGTGTTACTGAGCAATCGTTTAAGCACCTGGATCGGAAGAATTTCTTATCCCTTGTATTTATGGCACTGGCCGATTATCGTGTTATTCGGCATTTATATGCAGCCATTAAATGTCGAAAATCAGGTGGTGGTTGTATTATTGTCCATCCTGTTGGCATTTTTAACCTATCAGCTCATCGAAAAACCCAGCAAACGTTTTGTGATGGCGGCGAATTACAAGGTGATCATTATTGGTTTTCTGCTGCCAGCCCTTAGTTTTATCGCCATTGCCAAGACCGTCAATATCAATCAGGGTTTTCCAGACCGGTTTCCACATTCTGTTTATCTTAAACAGGAAGCACTCAACTCATTTGCCCATATCATCCGAAATAAATGTATGGATATTGAGGACCCGAAAGCTTTACCACAACAGGATGACTGTGTATTGGGCAAGCGGAAAACGGCTATCGATTTTTTGTTGATTGGTGATTCGCATGCCAACGCTTATAGCGCAATGCTGGATGTCTGGGCCAAAGATGCCAATTTACGCGGTTATGATGTCACACAAAGTTCAACCTTCTATTTACCTGGAGTGCGGCGTTTTGAATCTAATTTTAATCGCTGGGAAGAGCTGAGCGAATTTAAATTAAGAAATGATGCGATTACTGCCCATCTTGCAAAAACACATTACCGCACCATTATTTTAGCCGGTTCTTATGTGCCATATTTTGATGGTGAAGTGAAACTGCAAGATGGTGTTCATCATTCCAATGCAGAGATATTTAAAACCGGTTTTATGAAAGCCTTGAGGATTGCTTCTCAGTCCAGTGATCAGGTCATTCTGCTGAATGATGTCCCTCGGCTAGATAGAGACGGGGTGCCGGCAGACTGTAACCTTCGCAATGAAATTTTACATACCCATGCGCCATGTAGTATCTCAAGAAAGAATTATGAGACACAGTTACTACAATTTAACCGAATTGTTGCAGAGGCAAAACGGCAATACCCTGACCTGAAAATTATTGATCCAACCAAGGCAATGTGTGATCAGCAGGCGTGTAAAATTATGATTAATCATGTGCCTTTATATCGGAATAAAGACAGTAATCATATTAATAATCAGGGTTCTAGAGAATTAGGTGCTGAATATTTAAAACAGTTTGGCAATCCGCTCAAAGACTAGCACTGGCTAACAGCAGGCACAAAAAAAACCGCGTGATCAAACGCGGTTTTTTTAGCAATCTCCGAAATCAGGACATTAGCGCATTTTTGACAGGAAGCGACCTAAACGGGTAATCGCTTCACGTAATTCATTTTCGGCCGGCAAGAATACCACGCGGAAATGGTCTGGAGTCGGCCAGTTAAAACCGGTTCCTTGAACCAGTAACACTTTTTCCGCACGCAATAAGTCGAGCATGAATTTTTCATCATCTTCAATTGGGTAAATTTCCGGATCCAGTTTAGGAAAACAGTACATGGCACCTTCCGGTTTTACGCAAGAGACACCCGGAATGTCATTTAGCATTTCCCAGGCAATATTGCGTTGCTCATATAAACGGCCACCCGGACGGATCAGGTCATTAATCGACTGATAACCGCCTAAAGCAGTTTGAATGGCATATTGCGCCTGATGGTTGGCACATAGGCGCATCGATGCCAACATGTCCAAGCCTTCAATATAGTCTAAGGCACGTGATTTATCACCGGTAATGGCCATCCAGCCTGAACGGAAACCTGCAATACGATACGCTTTAGACAGACCATTAAACGAGATGCAGAGCTGGTCACCGGCAAGTGCAGCAACAGCAACATGCTCAATGCCATCATAAATAATTTTGTCGTAAATTTCGTCAGCGAACAAAATCAGGTCATATTTTTTTGCCAGATCAACAATTTGTTGCAATACATGACGTGGATATACTGCACCCGTCGGGTTGTTTGGATTGATAATCACAATACCACGGGTATTGGGTGTGATTTTACTTTCCATATCCGCAATGTCTGGATACCAGAAGTTTTCCTCATCACATTTATAGTGAATTGCGGTACCACCAGACAGGTTTACGGCAGCTGTCCATAATGGATAATCCGGCATAGGCACCAGCATTTCATCGCCGTCATCCAGCAAGCCCTGCATCGCCATTACGATCAGTTCAGACACCCCATTACCTACATACACATCATTCACATGCATGTTGAGAATGCCTTTTTGCTGGTAATACTGGCAGATTGCCTTACGCGCAGGGAAAATCCCTTTTGAATCGGTATAACCTACCGCATTGGGCAGGTTTAAAGCGACATCATTAATAATTTCTTGCGGCGCTTCGAAACCGAATGGGGCAGGGTTACCGATATTCAGTTTAATAATCTTATGCCCGGCTTCTTCCATTTCGTTGGCCGCTCGTAACACAGGTCCGCGAATGTCGTAGCATACATGCTCGAGCTTAGACGATTTTTTAATTTCGCGTGGGGTGTGGAAAGTGTTCGGCATTTTTATGTTCTCGGAAAGAGTGGAGGTCACTTTTGCATAACGGTATAAATAGCTTTTAAATGTCTCGGTTGTTACCAGATCGAGATGATGTTCATCTCTGAGTAAAGCAACAATTTTTTCATGCGTAAAACCTGTCTGTTGATATTGTTTAATCACAGGCAGCAGATTTTTAAAAATTACGCTCTTTTTCTGCGACATTTTTTAATCCTGAGCAAGAGTAGGATTAAGCCTAACACTAAATTTGCTTACAAAAAAGCATTTAATTTTCAGAATTGCTTACCATGATTTTATATTTGCTTACTTTTTGCTTTTTGAGTCATTATATTGATTTTGTAAATTGTTGAATAAAGACTAGAAATTTAAGATTGAATGACGTAAATATACGATTATCCTATTTTAAATAGCACGATATAAAGGGACGTCATCATGGGAAAACTCAATAAAACAGAAAGAGAATGGCAAAGAGAGTTATCACCAGAAGAGTTTCGCATTACGCGACAAAAGGGGACGGAGCCAGCATTTACCGGTAAATACTGGAATACCAAGCAGGCAGGGATTTATCTTTGCCGTTGCTGTGGGACAGAATTATTCTCTTCCGAAACTAAATATGACAGTGGTAGTGGCTGGCCAAGTTTTTATCGCCCTGTAAATAGTTCGGTCATTGAAGAACATCAGGATTCGACGCATGGTATGGTCAGAACTGAAATTGTTTGCCATCATTGTGGCGCACATTTAGGCCATGTTTTTGAAGATGGTCCACAACCTACAGGATTGCGCTATTGCGTAAATTCAGCTTCTTTAGAATTAAAAACACAAGAAAAAAGTGACGAGGAAACCTATCCATGACCAACATTTATCAGTTTGAGGCTGAGTTGTTAGATGGAAAAAATAAATCATTTACCGATTATCAAGGTAAAGTTTTATTAATTGTAAATACCGCAAGTAAATGCGGTTTTACTCCCCAGTTTGCTGGTCTTGAAAAGTTGTATGCAAAATACAAAGATCAGGGGTTTGAGGTATTGGGATTTCCCTGTAATCAGTTTGGTGGGCAAGATCCGGGTTCCAATGAACAGATTGGTGCATTCTGCCAAAAAAATTACGGCGTGAGTTTCCCGATGTTTGCCAAAGTGGATGTAAAAGGGCCTGAAGCGCACATTTTATTTCGCTATTTGACCAATAACAGTAAAGGAATTTTAGGCAATGGCATTAAATGGAATTTTACCAAATTCTTGATTGGCAAAGATGGCAAGGTGCTCAATCGTTTCGCACCCACCACTAAACCTGAAGAGCTGGAAAGTGAAATTGAAGCAGCTTTAGCGCAGTAAGCTGGAATAATAGAAAATAAATAAAATAGGGCGATTCATGAATCGCCCTATTTTATTTTACAGACTTAGAAATCTATTTCATTTTCACAAATGCAATCAACAGGTCATTTAATCCATACGCTATAAGCCAATCATCCACTGGTGAAACAGTGGATGATGCTTGATCTTATTGTCCCTTTAATTCATTAAAGAATGGCTTTAAGACGCTGAATGGCTTGTTCACATTGTGCGATATCGGCGACCAATGCCATACGAACATGATTTTCACCTGGATTGCCTTGCTCAGTATCACGTGACAGATAACGGCCAGGCAGGACTTTAATATGGGCTTTTTCCATCAACATTTTGGCAAAAGTTTCATCATTGTCTACTTTTAACCAGTAATAGAAACCTGCATCCGGTTTTTTCAGTGGCAGTAAATGCCCCAGTTCATTTTGGAATAATTCAAATTTGGCACGGTACAACTTACGGTTTTCTTCTACATGCACTTCATCATCCCATGCCGCGATTGACGCCAGCTGGTGCTGAACCGGCATGGCAGCACCATGATAGGTACGGTATTGTAAATATGGTTTCAGTAAAGTGGCATCACCGGCAACAAAGCCGGAACGCATACCCGGCAGGTTTGAACGCTTAGACAGGGAGTGGAACACCACACAGTTTTTGTAATCATCACGGCCGATTTCAGCACAGACTTCAAGCAAGCCTACTGGTGCCTCATCAAACCAGAGTTCTGAATAGCATTCATCTGAGGCAATGACAAAATTGTACTGGTCTGAAAGTGCGATCAGTTTTTTAAATTGCTCTTTTGACAATACTGCACCAGTCGGGTTGCCTGGGGTACAGACAAATAGCAATGCAGTTTTTTCCCACACTTCTGCAGGAACCGCATCAAAATCACCCAGATAGTTATTTTCTTCTGTGCAATTAATGAAGTAAGGTTTGGCACCCGCAAGCAAGGTTGCACCTTCATAAATTTGATAGAAAGGATTTGGCATCACCACATAAGGGGTATCTTCACGGTTCACTAAAGCCTGAACAAAAGAAAAAATGGCTTCACGAGTTCCAGAAACTGGCAATACATTGCTCTCTGCACTGATGCTATTGAGCTTGAAGCGACGTGTGAGCCAGTTGGCAATGCTTTGACGTAATTCAGGTAAGCCTTTGCTGTTCGGGTAAGTCGATAAATGCTGGAAGTTGTCAATAATGGCCTGTTTTACAAACTCGGGTGCCGGATGCTTTGGCTCACCAATTGATAAGGCAATAAGGGGTAAATCTGCAGTTTGGATCTCCTGAAAAAGCTTATTTAACTTTTCAAAAGGATAAGGATGCAATAATGACAAACTTGAGTTCATGAAATCGATACCGCGTAAATTTAAGTTAGTGGTGACCAGAGACTAGACTTGAGGCTTCATCCAGAGCTGACTTCAATTGGGCAGCAAAAATTTCAGCTTCTGAATCAGTCATTGGCTTACCATCTTTTTTGGTGACAAAGAAAATATCTTCTGCACGCTCACCCAAGGTAGCAATTCTAGCAGAATGAATATCTAAACCCTGCATCATAAATAAACCACCTACTTTAGCAAGTAAACCCGGATGGTCGAGCGTTGCAATTTCAACCATGTTTTGCTGTAAAGCGGCATTCAGGGTGATATCCACGGTATTTTCAATATCAAAATGGCGTAATTGGCGTGGAATACGACGTTGCATTAAGCCCGGGTATTTATCTGACTCGCTTAACGCCTTGACCAAAGCATCAATAACCGTCTGTTCACGCTCAGGGTCGGTCAGCAAGGTACCAAAACGATCTAACACCACATAGGTGTCCAGACTAAAGGCCGTTGATGCGGTGATAATCCGTGCATCCTGAACGTCCAGATTCATCCGGTCCAAAATGGCAACGGTGGTGGCAAATAGATTCGGTTGATCCTGAGTGTAAATAAAGATCTGTACCGCATCTTGTGCCGACTGGCGATGGGCACGCATCAAGACCAGAGGTTCGGTGTTGTTGCCATGCTGCAATATGGCACGGGTATGCCAGGCAATTTCATCGGCTGATTCTTTAATAAAATATTCATCGCCCAGTTCTTGCCAGACTTTTTCGACATTGGCCAGAGAGAAGTCATTGACCAATAATTCACTGGCAGCAAATTTGGTGTCTTCAATCAGCATTTGATAATCCACCGGATGTCCAAGACCGGTACGAATCACATCCCGTGCATGGGTATAAAGCTGACGCATTAAGGAAGCACGCCAGGTATTCCAGAGTTTGGGATTGGTCGCGTTAATATCTGCAACAGTTAAGGTATACAGATAATCCAGATGCTCCATATCACCGAGTTTTTCAGCAAAATCTTGAACTACATCCGGATCGGAAATATCTTTTTTCTGTGCAGTCATCGACATCAGTAAATGACTTTGAATCAGCCAGGCCACCAGATTGCATTCACGTTCGGTAAAGCCATGTTTCCGGCAGAATGCAATCGCATCTTCTGCACCCAGTTCACTATGGTCACCGCCACGGCCTTTGGCAATGTCATGGAACAAGGCCGCCAGATAAACAATGTCGCGACGGCGAAGACGTTGGAACACTGAACTGACCACCGGGAAATCTTTGGCAAATTCAGGTTCTTTAAAGCGGTTTAAATTACGCAGCAATAACAGGGTATGGGCATCTACGGTATAGATGTGGAACAGGTCATATTGCATCAGCCCCATAATTTGCCCAAAGGCCGGAATATAATTGCCGAGCACGCCATAACGTTTCATCGCCACCAGCGTATCATACAGGCGATGCGGTGAACGGATGATCGCCATAAACAGGGCTTGGTGTTCGGGATTATCGCGATAATCTTGATTAATGCGTTTGGCTGCAAGGGTGAGCAGACGTAAAGTGCGGGCACGGATGCCTTCAATTTCAGGGCGATTTGCCAATAAATAGAAGATTTCCAGGATTGCACTGGGACGTTCCGAGAAAATTTTATGATGCTGTACCGCTAGTTTGCCATCGACCAGTTTGAAATTTTCGTTAATTTCTTCAATTTTACGTTCGTAGTTGGGCAAACGTGGGGTAATCACAGATTCATTAAAGTAAGCCAGCAGCATTTCATTTAAGGTGGATACCTGCTGTGCGCTACGATAATAACGCTTCATGAATTGTTCAATCGGATAATTCGGCGATTTATCTTCTTCACGTGTATAGCCAAACAGGGCCGCAATATCACGCTGATAATCGAACAATAAGCGGTTTTCATCGCGTTTGGTGAGGCGGTGCAGATGATGACGGATTTCCCATAAAAAGCTTTCAGCTTCTTCTAGCACACCCAGTTCGAACTCTGAAATAAAGCCTAAATGCACTAGGTCATAAATACGGTTGACCCGGAAGTGACGTTTGGCAATCCAGCCAATCTGGTTGATATCGCGGATGCCTCCCGGCGCATTTTTAATGTCCGGTTCCAGATTGCTTTCGGTATTGTTGTGCTGAGCATAGCGCTTTGCCTGCTCATCCATTTTGGCATCAAAAAAGGTTTTATCGGTCCAGGTTTGCGAAACAATACGGCGTGGCCATTTGGCCAAATGCCGGTTACCACTAATTAAACGCGATTCAATCAGCGCAGTCGCGACGGTCAAATCATTGGTGGCCTGTTCCACACATTCGTAAATGGTGCGTACACTAATACCGGGTTTGAAATTACCGACATCCCAAAGCGAGGAGATAAAAGTAGAAATCAGTTTTTCCTGCTCGGCAGTAATATCATTTTCCGATAAAATCATGATATCGACATCGGAATAAGGCAGCATTTCCCGACGGCCATAACCACCCACGGCAAACAGGCCCAGATCGGTCTGGTCAAGTTCAGCATGTCTCCAGAGAAACTCCAGGGCTTCATCAATCAAATGGGAGCGGGCCAGGATAATTTCCCGGATTGACTGTCCATTTTCAAAACTTTCCTGAAGCTGATTTTCAACATCGGTGCGCCATTGATTGATCGCCTGAATGTCATGGTTACTTTTAACGTAATTCAGCAGTGGAGAAGTATTGATCATGAACAGTGGTCCGTTAATAAGGTTACAAGTTTAGTTTTGTTGAACACTGACTTGAGACGCAGTCTCTAGTGCAAGTTTACGTGCCTGATCTGTTGTTTCAGCACGTGCAGTTGCGACCCCCATACGACGACGTTTAAAACCTTCGGGTTTACCAAAAAGGCGTAAATCGGTGTTTGGGTTGGCTAAAGCAAGATTTAAGCCAGAAAAAGACAAATTGCGATCATCAACGCCTGCATAAATGACGGCACTGGCTGCAACACTATGACGAGATGTATTTACCGGCAGACCTAAAATGGCACGTGCATGTAATTCAAATTCGCTCTGGAATTGCGATGCAAGGGTAACAAGCCCTGTGTCATGCGGACGTGGAGATACTTCACTAAACCATACTTTATCGCCTTTGACAAACAGTTCCACGCCGAAAATACCGCAGCCGCCTAAAGCAGCCGTGACTTTATGTGCAATGCGCTTAGCTTCTTCTAAAGCCACTGGAGTCATGGCCTGAGGTTGCCAGCTTTCGACATAATCGCCAGAGTCCTGACGGTGTCCAATCGCGTCGCAGTATTGGGTTTCGATTTCACCTGTTTCAGCATTTTTGGCACGAACTGTGAGCAAGGTAATTTCAAAGTCAAAATCGATTTGTGATTCCACAATCACTTTACCCTGATTGACCCGGCCACCGGTTTGCGCATATTCCCAGGCCTCATCGACTTCATCAAAGTTCTTAACTCGTGATTGTCCCTTGCCGGAAGAAGACATTACCGGTTTAACAAAGTTGGGATAGCCAATGTCATCACAGGCTGCACGGAATGATTCAATCGAGTCGGCAAAACGGTAAGCTGAGCTCGGCAAGCCCAGTTCTTCTGCTGCCAGACGGCGAATGCCTTCGCGGTTCATGGTCAGGTTGACGGCTTTTGCTGAAGGAATCACGGTGGCAATATTTTGTTGTTCGATTTCAACCAGAACCTGAGTTGCGATGGCTTCAATTTCGGGCACAATCAGATTGGGTTTGATTTTTTCAATCAGTTGTTTGAGTTCTTCGGCATCTGCCATATTCAAGGTATAAGCATAATGTGCAACTTGCATGGCAGGAGCATGGTCATAACGGTCTGCTGCATGAACTTCTACACCTAAACGTTGCAGAGAAATCACCACTTCTTTACCAAGCTCTCCTGAACCTAATAACAAAACTTTAAAGGCAGAAGCTTGAAGGGGAGTACCAATAGTCACGCTCATGTAAATCATCCATGCTTGATTTTATGGACTTTTAGCATAGCAGAACTGATTGGTGAATTAAGCCCGGATTCACATAAAATAATGATATTGTCCAACAATTTTATTTATAAAGTGATCTCTAGCCTTAATTTTAACTCCCGCTAAGTCGCCCCTTTAAAAAGAGGAGACTTTTAAAACACTTAGAAGGAAACGGGCAGATAAGTGTAAATCAAACCATAGGTCAAGGCGGCGGTTAAAGTCGCCGGGACAATCTTCTTAAACTTAAAATAGAGCCCGGTTAAGGTCAGGAAACCTACAAGCATGGCGAAGCTTTTATTGGGGCTTTCCATCAAGGGGGGGAGAGTTGCCACCACCAGCATGGAACTGATCGCGGCAATGCCAATACTGCCTAAAGCTATTCTGATCCAGACTGAGCCACGCTTTTGAGAATTTTGCTGATGTTTTTGAATGACATAAAAAGGACCAAAACGCGAAGCAAAATTGGCAATGCCGACAATGATCCCGACCAGAATAATTTCAAGATTCATGGGCTTCTCCCAATGCATCATCATGCTGTTTTAAAACATAGTGTTTAAATAGGCCAGCCAAAATACCGGATAAGATGCCAATAAAAATGGCTGCTGACAAATTAATGAAATAGCAGGCAATCGCGGAAACAATTAAACAGACCGTGACAATAAAGGTATGTTTCTTTTCAAAGGCAGCGAGCAGGAAGCTGAGGAATAAGGCTGGCAGCAAGAAATCCAGCGCGGCTTGTAAAAACTGCGGTAAGGCACTGACCTGGTCGGCAAACAATCCACCCAGGAAAGAACCTAAAGCCCAGGACATCCAGCTAAACAGGCTCAAGCCCAGCATCCAGGACTCTGACCATTCCTGACGGCGTTGTGACAGTTTAATCATGCCCGAGGCAAACACTTCATCGGTCAGGCCCCAAGCCCAGACGGCAGTTTTCTTTAAATTCAGCTTGTCCTGAATCAGGTTTTGCAAGGCCGGACCGTAAAGTACATGACGAATATCTAACGCAATCACGGTGAGGGCAGTCATCCATATAGATGTACCACTACCCAGTAAAGCCACGACCAGAAACTGGCTGGCACCGGCATACATGGAGCAGGATAGAAATAGTGCTTCCCAAGAGCTAAAACCGAACTGGCTGGCCGAAACACCAAAAGCAAATGAAACAGGAAGATAAGTAAAAATAATGGCTTGGCTGTCTTTAGCACCTTGCCAAAAGCCGGCAGCTTGAACTGGAGGGATTTTGTGCTCAGACACGACACACCTTTGCGGGAGAGTTGAACAACAGGTCAAATGATGATTGAGTATTGTACTCGAATTCACTAGCATAGTGCCGAATTGTTTATCTAAGCGAGCCTGATATGAGGATGTTGAAGACGCGTGGAATGCTGATTGTTTCTTTATTATGCAGTAGTGTTTTGCTACAGGCTTGTGGAAATGACAGTAAGAATACTGAAAAACCTGAAATTAAGCCGGCACCCAAGCTGACCAATGATGCCACCACTTATGCCAACGAAGCCTGGAAATTCATTAATCAGGTGGATGGTTTGGTCTATGCCAAAAAACTGGATGTATTGGAAGAACAGGTCCGTAAACCTGCACGCAAGCTCAGCACGGATTGGCGCATTAATGTCAAAATGACTGATTCCGTGACTGAAGGTAAATATGCGCTCTGCCGTAAAGCCCTGACCAGTCTGGAAATCTGGGCGCGTGAGACGATGGATCAATCTAGCTCAGTGGCCCAGAAACAGGCCGATTACGAACGTGATAAACAGCAATGTAAGGATGCGATTGAGCATCCGCAGCTGGGCAATACCGATCCGAAAAAGGTCGGAGTTTAAAAAATAAAAACGGGGCAAAGGCCTCGTTTTTTTATGCCTTAAATGTCATGGTATTTTCTTTTTGTTATAGTTTTAAAGAATGAGTAAGAGAATAAAACGATAATCTGATAAATATATAGAATTATCTTAAAATGATAAATTATGTATAATAATTTGTGTTTTTATGATGAAAAATTCAATTTAATTCTAAATGTATTTAACTTTAGTAACGATCAGGAGTAATAATGATGTTAAATAAAGTGTTTTTATCTATAAGTATAGCTGTCGTTATAAGTGCTTTGAGTAGTGTTGCCACAGCTGCAGAGCCGCTACAAGCCATCCAGTCATCATCGGACAATGAATATGAAGTTGCGCCATGCACCAATGGTTTTGATGATGTCAATGTGTGCCAATTACGTTCATAAGCACGATGTGTAAAATAAATCCATCATCAGGCAAGTTATTCACCTGTCATGCTTGGCCATAAAATGGCTTATGCTGCAACGGTATACATCTCTGAATTATTTTCATAGTTTAAAATTTCATTCATCTTCCGATTTAAGTATTGGGAAAGGCATGCGCGATGCGATGCAGTTCCGCTACATCCAAAATTTCAATTTTCTTAAAAGATACGCACAAAATATTTTGCTGTTCCAACGCTTGTAGTTCCTGATTGATGGTTTGTCGGGAGCAGGTCAGCATTTGTGCCAGTTGTTCCTGGGATAAATGAATGACATTGTTTTCAATACTTAAATGATTGCCATAGCCATTTAAAATAAACATCAGGCGTTGTGCCAAACGCTGGCTGATGCTTTGCGTTTGAATGGAAATCAGTTCTAAAAAAGCAAAGCGCAATTTTTGACTGGTCAGTTGCGCAATGTGATACCAAAAAACTGGATGTTGTTGCAGCAGGGATTGTAGTGCGGTACTCGGTATATGCAGGAGCAGGCTTTTTTGCGTTGCAATCGCATCGTGCGAACGGGGCTGGGCATCCACCAGCGAGATTTCGCCAAACCACATAACCGGTTCAACAATGGCAGCCACCGATTCCTTGCCATGAATGTCAATATAACCTAGGCGAACCGCACCTTCTAAAACGGCATAGATCCCATTAAATATATCTCCTGAACGGAAGATGCTTTGTTCCTTGTCAAAACGCTGCTGCACAGCACAGTTCACAATAAAATCCTTAAATACCGCAGGCAATTGTGCAAACCAGATATTCTGCTCTAAATGTTTAATATAAATGGGTTCGAGCATTTTTATTCCTTTTTAATCTGAGTTGTCGGCTAGCTGACAACTTGTCCTGGTATTTTTTTATATAGTGAAATGAAAATATAAGTCTAACAAGGAAGACGGTCATGACCAAATTAGAACAATTACTGAGCCAGTATGCCGCCTATCATCTGGACCAGAAAAATATTTATACCCATTTTGTGGGTATTCCATTGATTGTATTTTCAATCATGTGTCTGACTGCACATGCCGGTGTGGTCATTTCAGGTGTCGAGCTGACTTTGGCTTTAGGATTACTACTGGCAAGTATAGTGTATTATCTCAGTCTGGACCGTATCTTTGGCCTGATCATGTTGCTCATCTATGCGCTTGCTTATCCATCTGCTTACAGGATTGCGCAGCTGGATACGACGGTCTGGTTAAGCTTGAGTATTGGCATTTTTGTGGTGGGATGGGTATTCCAGTTTGTGGGCCATTTTTATGAAAAGAAAAAACCGGCTTTTATGGATGATGTGATTGGTCTGGCGATCGGCCCTTTATTTGTCTTGGCTGAAATGGTGTTTATGTTCGGGTTTCGGAAAGAGCTGGAGCAACGTATGCTGGCAGAAGCTCGTAAGCAACGCGCTGTAATGGATGCCAAGACCGTGAATCTGAACTGAAAACAGCTCTAAATAAAAAAGCCAGCATCATGCTGGCTTTAAACTGTTTTGAAACGTCAGAATGGTTTAAACGTTAAAACGGAAGTGCAGCACGTCACCGTCCTGAACCACATAAGTCTTACCTTCCAAACGCCATTTACCGGCTTCTTTCGCGCCAGCTTCGCCGTTGTATTGCACGAAGTCATCATAAGCAATACATTCAGCGCGGATAAAGCCTTTTTCGAAGTCAGTATGAATCACACCCGCTGCTTGAGGCGCAGTAGCACCGACTTTGACGGTCCAGGCACGAACTTCCTGCACACCCGCAGTAAAGTAAGTCTGTAAGCCAAGCAGGCTGTAACCGGCACGAATCACGATGTTCAGGCCTGGTTCTTCCATGCCCATTGCTTCTAAAAATTCAGCGCGGTCTTCATCTTCAAGCAATGAAATTTCAGCTTCAATCTGGTTGCACAGCGGAACCACAATGGCATTTTCTTCAGCGGCCAATTTTTTAACCGCTTCCAGATGAGGGTTGTTTTCAAAACCATCTTCAGCCACGTTGGCAATATACATGGTTGGTTTTAAAGTCATTAAACCGAAACCACGTACCAGTTTGCGTTCATCATCATCCAGATTGGCTGCACGGGCAGGTTTACCTTCATCCAGTAAAGGCAAAATTTTGTCTAGTACCGCTTTAGTGGCAACAGCATCTTTGTCGCCCCCTTTTGCAGATTTAGCCAAACGCGTTACGGCTTTGGTCACAGTTTCCAGATCAGCCAGTGCAAGTTCGGTATTGATGGTTGCAATATCATCCAGAGGATCAATCTTACCGTTTACATGAATCACGTTTTCATCTTCAAAACAACGAACCACGTGTGCAATCGCATCAGTTTCACGGATGTTTGCGAGGAACTGGTTACCCAAACCTTCACCTTTAGATGCACCTGCAACCAGACCGGCAATATCCACAAATTCCATCGTGGTTGGAAGCACGCGTTGTGGTTTAACGATTTCCGCAAGTTTGTCCATGCGCAGGTCAGGTACAGGAACAATACCGGTGTTTGGTTCGATGGTACAGAACGGGAAATTTTCTGCAGCAATAGCAGCTTTAGTCAATGCATTGAAAAGTGTAGATTTACCAACGTTCGGCAAGCCGACAATACCGCAATTAAAACCCATGAAATGACTCACAACGTGTTATTTAAAAATTGCCGCTGATTTTACATGAAAGCCATGACAAAGTCAGGTCATGGCTGGATGCTTTGTTGAAAACTCATAAAATGGATAGGGATTTAAATTTTGCGTTTATCCAGTTGGCTGGAGATGGAATCGCCCGTGGCCTGAACCAGCATGACCAGAATCACCAGCACGACAATCACGGCAAGCATAATCTGCATATCAAAACGCTGATAACCATATCGGTAGGCAATATCGCCTAAACCACCTGCGCCAATGGCACCAGCAATCGCCGATGAGTTGATCATGGTCACCAAAGTCACGGTAAAGCCTGCCACAATCCCGGGCAGCGCTTCAGGTAGCAGCACATGCCAGATGATCTGCTTGCGGTTACAGCCAATCGCTTGGGCGGCTTCAATCAGACCCTGATCGACCTCGCGTAAACTGACTTCTGCAATGCGGGCAAAGAAAGGTGTGGCTGCCAAGGTTAAAGGCACTACCGCAGCCCAGACCCCATAACTGGTGCCGACAATCCAGCGGGTCAATGGAATGAGTGCTACCATTAAAATTAAAAACGGTACTGAACGGGTAATGTTAACTACCCAGCCTAAAGCGTGATTGACGCTTTTGGAAGGATAGATGCCATGTTCGGCAGTACTGACTAAAATGACAGCGATGGGCAAGCCAATAAAAAAGGCAACCAGGGCAGATACTCCCACCATCAACAAAGTGTCAATAGTGCCGCTAAGTAATAAATCAATGAGCTGGTCGTGCATAGCCAATGACCTCAATCTGTGCAATGTACTGTTTTAATTTCTGCTGGAGTAGTGTGGTATTTATACGCAGATCGGGGATTGCCACAATAAAACTGCCGACCAGATGGTTCTGTATGCTATCGATATGACTTTGATAGAGATGAACTGGATGATCGAACTGCTCGAAAATCACTTTCAAATCTGGTGAATGCTGAACACTGGAGGCATAACGCAGTTTTAAAATGCTATGTGAACTGTCGGCAATAATCTCTGGCGTTAGCGAAAAAGGCAATTCCAGCTGTTCCAGATTTAGCAATTCCTGAGTAATCTGCTGCTGTGGATTAGAAAAGACCGACCACACTTCACCCGCTTCAACAATTTCACCATGTTCAATCACCACCACCTGATCGCAAATTTCACGAATGACCTGCATTTCATGAGTAATCAGCACAATGGTGATGCCGAGTTTCTGATTGATTTCCTTGAGCAGGGACAGCACCACAGAAGTACTTTCCGGGTCCAAGGCCGAAGTAGCTTCGTCACACAGCAAAATTTCCGGATGGTGAACCAGCGCCCGGGCAATCCCGACACGCTGCTTTTGTCCGCCCGATAATTGGGACGGATAGTTGTGTGCTTTTTCACTCAAACCGACCAGTTGCAAGACTTCATTGACCCGAGCTTCAATCTCATCTTTGTTATAGTTGGCGACTTTGAGGGGTAGGGCAACATTTTCCCATACGGTCTTGGCCGACATTAAATTAAAGTGCTGGAAGATCATGCCAATACGCTGACGCAACCGGATCAGTTCAGCATGTTTTAGTTCAGCCAGATCTTGCTGGTGAATGTGAATATGACCTTCACTGATCTGTTCCAGACCATTTAAAGTTCGGAGCAATGAAGATTTACCTGCGCCACTTTTGCCGATAATGCCAAAAATTTTGCCTTCCGGAATATCCAGGTTGATGTTTTTCAAGGCATGTACCGATTGACCCTGTACTTCATAATATTTGTTCAGGTTTCTGATCTTGATATGGGGAACAGAGAAGTCCACCTGTGAACCAAAACTCACCATCGTATTCTCCTTATTTCCAGCCCGGGAACCAGAGTTTGGCACCGAAATCTGCATCCAAAGCCTGTTTCACTTTTGGCGAGTTTTGATAGATCTCGACAAATTTTTTCAGCTTGTCGTTTTTATCTTGGTAATCCTCACGCACGGCAAACAGGATGGCATAACGGTTGTCCTTGTTAGAGTCAAATAATAGTGCCTGTTCGGGATCAGCGGTTTTGGCTAAACGCAAGTAGTGCGGATAACCAAAAGCCAGGTCGACCTCATCAATTGCACGTGCGGTTTGTGGACCTTCGACTTCAACAAACTGCAAGTTTTTCGGATTGCTTGCGATGTCTTTCAGGTTAGACAGATGGTTTTTAGGGTCTTTCAGGGTGATCAGTTTTGCCTGTTGCAATAAAAGTAGAGCACGGCCTTGGTTTACAGGGTCGTTTGGAACCACAACTTTCGCGCCATCTTTTAACTCATCAAAGCTTTTGATTTTTTTGGAATACAAACCCACATGCGTGGCTGCACCTTTGGCAAAGGCTTTGATTTTAAAGTCGGTTTCTTTTTTGGCATTATCCAAAAAGGGGTGATGCTGGAAGAAATTGGCATCAATATCACCGTGATTCAGGGTAATGTTGGGCGTATTCCAGTCGGAAAATTCCACCAGTTTCACATTCAGGCCTTGCTGTTTGGCCTCGACTGCTGCCACCTGTAAAGGCTTGGCAAATGAAGGGCTAATGCCAATCACCAGTTCATCCGAAGCGGCTTTTTTTTGTTGATTCCAGACCACCAGTCCAATAATGACTGCGGCAATAATCACCCCGATAATGGTCAGTTTGGTTTTTGCTGTTTGTGCCATGTTGCACCTCAAAATTTATGCGGATTGTTTTTGCTTTAAGTTAGAGTTCGAAGTTGAGGCGGAGCTTGGACATCGAAATTGCTGAACTGGGTGTGAGGTCGACAGTCGGTTGCCTTGATTAAACAGTTTGTGTCTTAAACTGCCGTGTTCGTAGGCTGTTTTATAACGGCCACGCTGCTGCAATTCAGGAATCACCAGACGGATAAAGTCATGGTGTGACTCAGGGGCAACGGTGCGGGTCAGGTTAAAGCCATCAATACCGGTTTCATCGATCAGCTGAATCAGTTTTTCAGCCACAGTTGCACCACTCCCGACAATCAGGGGATAACGACCACCTAATACATGCTGAGCTTTTAAATCATTTTTGCTGATGTGCTGTTCTTTAAATTTATTGTTGACTGATGCAATGCTGTTGGTCTTTTGGTAAGGGATCGCTTCATCATCGTCAAATTTGGACAGGTCAATGCCGACAGAACTGGAGAAGTGCGCCAAACCTGCTTCAGGACTGGCATAAGCGCGATATTCATCCAGCTTTTGCTGTGCCAGTTCATCAGTTTCCGCAGTCACCACGGTAATGCCGACAAAGATTTTAATATCTTCAGGATGACGTCCTTGATCGGCAGCTTGCTGACGAATCTGATCGACCTGCTTTTTGATTTTTGCAGGCTGATCACCGCCAATAAACATGCCTTCCGCATGTTGGGTGGCAAATGCCATTCCACGCGGTGAAGCACCTGCCTGAAATAACACCGGGGTGCGCTGAATGGAAGGGGAAACTTGAAACACGCCCTGGCTTTGGTAAAACTGTCCCTGATGATTGACCTGATGTACTTTGGCAGGGTCGGTAAATATCCGGTTTTTCTTGTCTTTTACAACGGCTTCATCTTCCCAGGAACCTTCCCAGAATTTATAGCAAAGTTGTACAAACTCTTCGGCTTGCTCATAGCGCAGGTCATGGTCTTTTAAGCCTTTTTCACCAATTAATCGCTGTGCGCTGTCCAGATACCCAGTGACAATATTCCAGCCAATACGGCCCTGAGTCAGGTGGTCCAGACTGGCGAAACGGCGGGCAAACTGATAAGGCGACTCATAACTTAAATTGACTGTGACCCCAAAGCCGAGATGCTGGGTCACCGCTGCCATGGCAGAAACCAGAGTACTGGGGTCATGACTCGGCAACTGAATTGATTCTTTTAAAGTCAGGTCAATATTGTTTTGATAGACATCATACACCCCGGTAATGTCGGCAATGAACAGGCCGTCAAACAGGCCGTGTTCCAGGGTTTGGGCTAAATCTGTCCAGTAGCTCAGCTCATTAAAACGCTGCGACTCATCACGCGGATGGGTCCATAATCCGTGATTGATATGGCCGACACAGTTCATATCAAAAGCATTTAACAAGATTTTCTTGGGTACAGATTGTGATGCTGTTGTCATTACAATGTCCCTCGGCGCGGTGGCAATACGCCATTTAAAATATGATTGGCTATGAAATAATATTTCCAGCGCGAAGCATCATGCAGCGTGTGCACGCGGGCATTGCGCCAGAAGCGGTCCAGACCATCTTCGCGTTGGCTACCACGGCTACCGGCCAGTTCAATCAGTTTGGATGATGCTTTTAAGGCAGTTTCGGTACTGTGTGCACGTACTTTGGCCACATCTAATGATGCTTTGGCGATATTTTCTGCGGTCGGTGCGGGTCTGGCGGCATCAATTGAACGGGCGGCCTGTTTCAGTAAAACTTCAGAGGCACGTACATCGGCGACAATCCGTCCCAGTTCGAACTTTGTCAGTGGGTCATCGGTGGCTTGATCTACGCCAGAATCAATCCACGGACGGGCCTGACGCACACGGTTTAAAGTTTCTTCAAAGGCGGCACGGGCAATACCGGTTTCAATAGAGGCATGCAGCAATTGCGCAAACGGGCCGGAGATGGTTGGCTCTGAATAGGCAATATCAAATGGCACTACATCTTCAGCCAGCACTTGCACATTATTGAATTTCACTGTGCCGCTGCCTGTGGTACGTTGCCCGAAACCACTCCAGTCATCGATTAAAGTCAAACCTTGGCTATTACGCGGAACAAAAGCTAGGAACTGCTGATCTTGTTCATCGACCACCAGTGTTGGAATGCGATGGGCAAATAAACTGCCGGTGCAATAAAACTTTTCGCCATTAATCACATAGCCCTGATCAGTTTTGCGTATCGCGGTTTGACGCTGTGCAGCAGTTTTGGTTTTAAACTCGGCCAGGGCATTGCCAAAACGCGCACCTTTTAGCACTTCGCTATAGAGTTTTTGTTTTTGCTGTTCGGTGCCGCTATTGCGCAGGATCTCCAGGCCATAAAAATGATTTTGCGGAATCTGGCCAATGGAACCATCTACACCACTCATCAGTGCAATCACTTGCGCTACGGTATAGCTAGAGACCTCTGCACCACCATACTGTTTTGGGACGGTAATGGCCCAGAGCCCAGACTGGCTATAGGCTTCGATTTCTTCAAAAGGCAGAATGCGCTCGGCATCGCGCTGAATGGCTCCAGCTTTGAACTGTTGCGCTAGATTGCGTGCAATTTCCAGCGCTTCTGCATCGGATTGAATAATATGTGCATGCGCCAATTGCTCGGGATGAAATGAAATAATGTTTTGATATGAAGTCATGACAAATATCCTTAAATCCAGGCGTGGCGGGCAGGGAGGGTGTGATTGAGGTAATAATCCCCAAGCGCATGCAATTTCCAGCGCACCGGATCATGCAGGGTATGCACACGGGCATTGCGCCAGTGCTGGTCCAGGTTGTGCTGACTCAGACTGGAACGGCTACCGCCAAGTTCCAGTAATTTTTCCGAGATATGCAGTGCAGCATCATTGGCATAAATCTTGGCTTCAGCGACTAAAATAGAGGCTTTGGCCGCCTGTTCATCAGTGACTGATTCAAGCCGATCCAGTTCATCCAGATATTCAGCTGCTTCATCAAGCAGCAAAATGGCAGCATCCAATAGCACCGCAGACTTGCCGACTTCCTGCAAGGTATAGTGTTCAAAGCTGGCTTTTTCCACTTGTGCATCGACAATCGGGCGTGCTTTATGCACCGCCGTCACGGTATCAGCAAAGGCCGCTTCAGCAATACCGACATCAATGGCAACCTGTAATAACTGTGAATACGCGCCGCGGTAATTGGGCTGACTGGAAAGCAGGCGTTCATCAAAAATCAGTAGCGGATCAACTTCAACATGCTCAAGTCTAACTGTGCCACTTGAAGTGGTACGCTGCCCAAAGCCATTCCAGTTATCAATCACTTTCACGCCTTTGGCCTGAGCATTGACGATAGTCAGTACTACATAACCTTCTGGATGAATAGCTTTAATCGCGAGCCAGTGAGCAAAACTGCTGCCCGTTGAATAGAATTTTTCGCCGTCGACAAAATAACGCCCATTTTCAAAAGTTAATGTGGTTGCCAGGGTTTTGGTATCTTTGGTATTACGTTCCGGCCCACCATTGGCTAAGCGTTTACCTTGTAAAATTTCTTGATAAATAAACTGTTTTTGCTGCTCTGTACCCATCATTTGGATCATATTCAACAGCGCAATCTGATTTTGTGGGATTTGTCCTACACTGGAATCGGCCTTATTCAGAATGCGGAATACATGTGCCAATGTTTTATTGGAAACGAAAGCACCACCAAATTGCTTTGGAATACGAATACCACCTAAGCCTTTCTGGCTGAATAGATCAATTTCAGCAAAAGGCAATAAACGCTGTTGATCACGTTCATTGCGACCTTCCAAAGCAAAATCTGCGACATGATACGCAGCATGAATAGCTTCAAGATCGTTTTCAATTACATGAACATTTTCAGAAATTAAACGAAACATAATGACACCTTAAATCGATATCAGAACGCTACAAGTAATTCAGTTCAAAATTAAGCAATTGCTTTTGCAAAGCTTATGAAAAATCCTGTTTAAGATAAAAACTGCAAGATTTTTATTTATTTTGCATATATTAAGTGTTTAAAAAACAACATGATTTGAATTTTTTTAAACATTTATTTTTTGAAGTTTATGGGTTTATATCTGCTTTAAAGATAATCAAGACAAAAAAATGTATAAAAATAAAAAGCGTATGACTAATAGTACCAAGATGATATTTTGGATAAAAAGCACATTGTAATTCCGGGATAGGGTGACTAAAGTATCCGACTGAATTAGATGGTTTTGACTTGGCAGAACTAAAAAAATAAAAGCGGAGTTTTTATGCGAATTTTATACCAGTTTCCTTTATCTCATTTTTGTGAAAAAGCGCGCTGGTTGCTCGATCATAAAGAATTGGATTATGTCGCACAAAATTTGGTGCCAGGTGTACATCGTGCTTTTGCACAGCTAAAAACAGGGCAGAACAAATTGCCTATTTTACGTGATCAAGATCTTTGGATTGCCGACTCGACTGAAATAGCTTTATATCTGGATGAGGTATATCCGGAACACTCTTTATTGCGTGCCGATCCACAACAACGTCACTTGGCTTTGGAAATCAATGGGCTTGCTAACGAACTGGGTAGACATGTGCGCCGTTGGGGGCTTGCCCATACCTTGTCGGAAAGTGAAGAATCCTTAGATATTTTAATTGGTGAAAAGGGATATCTACGCCAGTTTGAAAAATATTCCAAACCCCTTATCAAAGCCTTACTTTCCAAAGGCTATCAACTAAATGCAGACAAGGTGGCCGAATCTAAACAGCAGATGGATAGCATCATCCAGAATTTAAATGCAAGATTGATAGAGAATCATGGGCGTTATTTTGTCGGTGAACGTCTTGGCCTTGCTGATATTGCGGTCTGTTCGATGCTTGCACCTATTCTGGAAATTCCCGGGACACCTTGGGAAAAAGAACAGGGCGAAACTTTATCTGAAGAATTTCGACAGTATAAAGAACATTTAATGGCATTACCCTTGGGACAATATGTGCTGCGTATCTATCACACTGAACGGAATGCACGGGTCGATTGGCGTGGAGTTTAAAAGCCAGCGATAATAATACGCACTCTATAGCGCGTATTATTGCAAATCAAATGACTGTATTTTTTTGTTTTGGTCGAACATCTTCCTTTTAATCTATTTCTATTCAAATATAAAAGATGAGTGATGATCCGGAGCAGGACACTTGACTGAATGAGTGTTAAATTCGATATAAGTCTTTAATATATAATTAAAATTAACATTGAGTGTTTTTTATTTTTGAGTGGCTCAGGGTACTTTAAGTAGGCGTCAAGATCTTTCTTTATGAGCTGGAAGGCTTATGGAAAATATTTTCATAATCTTAAAATTTTGTGAAAAATAAATAATTGCTATATCACAAAGCTAATGTAATATTTTGCGTAGCTATCGATTATTGAAAAGAGTACAAAATGGAACTAGATCGTTTTGATAAACAGATTCTTGAAATATTGAGTCATGAAGATGTCAATTTGAATGAGCTTTCTGAGCGTATTAACCTCTCAGTGAGTTCGGTTCATCGACGGATCAAGCATCTGATTGAAGCCAATATCATGACCCATTTAAAGCGTGATATTAACTATGCCAAGCTGGGTTTCAGTTTACATGTGCTCTTGCAGGTGTCTTTAAATAAACATGATACGGATACTTTTGCCAAGTTTTTAGAAGAACTGGAAAGCATTCCTGAAGTCATTAAGGCTTTTTTAGTGACCGGGCAATCCGCCGACTTTATTGTCGAAGTGGTGGCTAAAGATATGGAAAATTATAGTGAAATTCTGTTAAAACGCATCGGTAAAATTGAGCATGTGGTTGCATTACATTCCAGTTTTGTGATTAAGGAATACAAGGTATTGAATTGTAGTGGCTTACTGAACCGGGTTTGAAATTATAGTTTAGGTAGCAGTTTTATATAAAAATGCCTTTAAAGCACATAAAAAACGCACCATCAGGTGCGTTTTTTTATGTGGAAAAAGAATTAATCATCTAATTGAGCTAACACTTCTTCTGTGAATTCAACGTTGGTATAAACGTTTTGAACATCATCCAGATCTTCAAACATATCAATCATTTTGACGATTTTTTTCGCTTGATCGATATCTGAAATTAAGGCTTTAGTTGAAGGGTTCATCACAACTTCAGCATTGTCAGATTTAAGACCGGCAGCGGCTAAAGCATCTTGAACTGTACCAAAACTTTCCGGAGTGGTAATGACCAAGATTTCATCTTCATCAACTTCAATATCTTCAGCACCTGCTTCTAAAGCCACATCCATGATTTGATCTTCTAAAGAAACATCTTCAAAAGTAATCTCACCGCGTTTAGTAAACATATAAGCAACTGAGCCAGCAGTACCTAAGTTACCATCAGTTTTAGAGAAACAGTGACGAACATCAGGCACAGTACGGTTTAAGTTATCAGTCATTGTTTCAATAATAACTGCAACACCTCCTACACCATAACCTTCATAAGTGATTTCTTTTAAATCGGCATTTTCTTCACCGCCAACACCGCGCTGGATTGCACGGTTGATGGTATCACGTGTCATATTTGCGACTAATGCTTTTTCAACGACAGCACGTAAACGTGGGTTAGACGCAACATCACCGCCGCCTAAACGGGCAGCTGTAACAATTTCACGAATGAATTTTGTGAATACTTTAGCGCGGCTCGCATCTTGTTTTGCTTTACGATGCTTAGTATTAGCCCACTTGGAATGACCCGCCATGCGAAATATGCTCCTTGTAGATTGGCCTTATGCCTATCAGATTATGCAAATTCTACCATAAGCCCTTTTTTCTTAGAAAGAGCTAGATTTTGAGTTTTTAAACAAATAGCAACTAGTTTTTAGGTTCAGGGATCACAATATCCAGTCCAACTTTTTCTCTGTAAAGCTGTTTTAACAAAGCCAGGTCGTGATTAATTTCTGTTGGATAAATCTTGCCTAAAATACCACCTTCTTTGGTTTGCGAATTGGCATACATTAAAACAATAGGTACACCAGCGGCTTTGGCAATATACCAAAAACCTGTACGGATGGGCTTTCTAGATTCACCCGTTTTGGCACGGGTCGCTTCAGGTGCAATCACCAGATTGAATTTTTCATTCTGCTGAAAATGCTCAACCATAAGTGAAACAATATCCTGATTTGCTTTTCGATCAACAGAAATTCCCCCAATAGCTTCTAATAAAGGCTTCATGGGACCTTTAAATAATTCTTTTTTAATCAGGGTATGAATTTTTATATCATAAATCTGGAATAGTGCCAGTGAAAGCACGGCATCCATCATGGATGTATGTTCAAATCCAACAATAACCTGCTTATCTTCAAGTACATCTGGTTCAACATGATATTTCCATCCTGCAAGTTTAAATGCAGATTCACCGATAAATTTTTTTAACATGAATGTAGGGGATATTTGACTATATGAAAGTTGGCTAATTTCTGCCTGTTCTTGTATGTAGTCAAGTGTTAATGAATTAAAAATAACCAAATGGATACGCATTATATGATGGATGAAATATGTGTATTAATTGCTTTTATATATTAAATCTTAAGCTTAAAGATTTAATATGTATCAAGTTATATAAAATAAGACTAAATAGTGACTATTCAGATGAAAAAATACCTATTAGACTTTTGTCGAAGATAAAATTTTTTAAACACAGGGCGCGATGTGGCCTAGGTTTAATGAGGATTGAAAAGAATGATGTATGTTTCGACTTTTCTATTAGCATTTTGTTTGTTTATGCTGGTTGTTGTATGGTCTTTAATCGAAATTCGCATTGAAGAGCAAAAAGAACGCAGTCTTTAGCAGTGATTTGCAGTCGAAGCTGGAAAAATCTTTATAGTTGGATTTTAAAAAATATTTCTTCCCAATCTAAATAAAAATTAAAGTAATACTTTTTAGGTATAAGATTTTCATCTTTTTCACATGATTTGAATTTCAAAAACGTGAGTGGATGAGGATTTAATTTTTGCATTTTTAAAAAATTATAGTCCACAATCATTCATTTAAAAGGTGTTGAATATTTAAAATTGTGTATTAATCATTCTGTTTTTTAAGTTTTACTCTTCTTAATTTATAGGAGTGAAATATTAGCTCTCATTTGAATCTTTCAAACACTTACTATAAAGGTTTTTAGCTATAAAACTTACAATCTGTTCACAGGAGGGTGGGGTGGAGTCTAAGGAAAAATAATCCTCCTTTAAAATATGCTCAGTAATTGTTGTGTTACTGTGCAAGTGAAAGTAAAAATGCTTGTTTTTTGAAAAAATCTTCGTTAGTATTGCCTTGCTTGAACTTGTTGATATATAACAAATTCAGCTTATCAGGGCCTATAGCTCAGTTGGTTAGAGCAGCGGACTCATAATCCGTTGGTCGACAGTTCAAGTCTGTCTGGGCCCACCATATAAAACAACCACTTAGGTGTACTAATCCTAAGTGGTTTTTTTGTTTTTGCATTCTAGTAAGCAAATAGTAAGCAGCTTAAATCAACATTATTCTTAACTGGCTTTGTTGCATAAAGACTTTAAAAATAGAATTTCCTGTAGTTACTCAAATTCAAGTGACAACGTGGGTATGGAGGCGATCTAATTCTGGCATGGCTTAATCACAATTTAAGTCAATACTTTGAGATACGAAGTATGATGTATATGATCCCATTTTTAGATCAGTTTATTATAAGTTTCTACGTAAGCATCCGCTGAAACTTATAGCTATTTTTTAATTCGGTTCAGATCTCCAGCAGTGTGGTAGTAATTCTTCTAGTCGGGACACTTTATGTGTTGACAGCCTTTTCAGCACATCACTTAAATAGGCATAGGGATCCAGTTCATTCAGCTTTGCTGACTGAATCAGGGGGCATGATATTCGCCGCTCGCTGACAACTGCGCAGCGAGCCAGCAAACAACCAGTTCTTACGTCCCCAGGCCTAGGGACACATCTGATTTTCGGTCCCTTACGAAGCAATGCTTTTCATGTTGATTGGTAAGTTACCATCAACCAGATAGCGGCAGAGTGCCTGCCAGCGTTTTAAGCTGTAGTTGATCGTCCGGGCGGTTAGAGAACTCGATAACAGCGTCAGATGGTGTTGGTTGAGCCATTCATACAGTTATTGCATGATCGGTTGACTATGTTGTTGCCGGTAGTGGCATGAATCCGCTGATTGGCGGTTTCATGCAGCCACCGGCCAATAGGGGCATTGGTAACAATCAACATCTAACAGTAAACTCGAAGTCTTCAAGCTTGCTTTTAATAACACAATAAAGCTTGATTTGAGGTATCCATTAAAGCGTTTAACTTTATCTTTGGTTTGTGCAGAGTAGGGCTTACATATGCTGGTGCGAAAGCCATATTTTTTAGCACAGTCGAGCAGTTTAGGGTTTCAGTATGGTGACTGGTTTTAATGTTGCAAGATATTCCCTTAAGATCCTGACCTTTCCTAGATATCTAAGCTCTAAAATTTCTTGCTAGAGCACAACGGCAGGAATCCATTCAGGATAAGAAGCATTTACGCGTTCAAGCAAATAAGGTTTATATGAGTCAAGAATACTTGTTCTAGGTTGTAAGACGATACTGTAGTGTGGACTTTTGCTGTAAATATTTACGCACGGTATTTTAGAAACCGCAAGTTCTCGACTCATTACCTTAAATGAATAAACCTTGTTTATACAGTGTTTGGACTGTCACTTATTGTTCCAAAGTTAACATATTTGACTAGTCCCAAATGATCGCTATATGTAAGCGTCCGCTGAATCCCATACCAATTTTTAATTCGATTCAGGTTTCCAGCAGTGCGGCAGCAATTCTTCAATTTGGGTCACCTTGTGTGTCGGCAGCTTTTT
>NZ_JBIQOC010000052.1:0-38531 GCF_044130295.1 Acinetobacter uliginosus
TTTTACTGAACACTCTTCAACTGCTCTCGGAATATTCAATAGATGAACTGAATGAAATCGCAACAATTGCATTAGGTACCTAAAGATGTGTAGATACCTATGCCTTTTAGGAGAGGGTCAGGGAGAGGTTATTTAAAGTTATTTGGCTTGAATCCTTTTCCATAGCATCCAGATCAATTCCTCTAACTCCTCCCTTTTTCAAAGGGGGACTTTTGAGAGCGAATATTAACGCCGTGATTTAAATGAAACATCTACCTTACGTGGACGGAAGCGCCAACCCAGTAGTAATAGCAATAATGACACAATCAATACTGGCCAATCACTTAAGCGCATATACAAGGTTTCTCCTTGCATCGCAGGCAGTTCACCACGAAGAATCGCAGTGTGATCGGTCGGTGCCTGTTTCACGATATGCCCGTGATGATCAATAAATGCCGTCACCCCGGTATTGGTGGCACGAATAAACCAGCGTCCATTTTCCTTGGCCCGCATCTGTACCATCTGCAAATGTTGCCAAGGCCCCGCTGTACCGGTAAACCAGGCATCATTAGAAACAGTGACCAAATAATCGCTTTGACTGGCATTGCGACGGGTCAGATTAGGATAAGCCACTTCATAGCAAATGGCCGCACCCAGCGCATGATTTTTCACATTTAACGGTTTCTGGTCGCGTGCTCCGCGAGAAAAACCGCTCATAGACGGATCATTTTGTAATGCAGGCAGTACCCAGCTGAGCCAGCCAGATAAAGGTACATATTCGCCAAATGGAACCAGACGCTGTTTTTTATACAGACCATGCGACTCATCACCACTTGCCATAATGCTGTTGTAGTACATCGGACGTTGTTCAACTTGTGATTCTTTTAAATCCCAGTAGGGGATACCCGTCACCCAGGCTGTCCCAGTTTTATTGGCCTGAACTTTCATGGCATCTAAAAACGGTTCAATATCAGTCTGGAACATTGGAATGGATGATTCCGGCCAGACGATCAGATCCCGTCCCCATTCAGTCCGGCTTAAACTGGCGTAGATCATCAAGGTTTTGACCTGGTATTCGGTCAGCCATTTCAAGTCTTGCGGAATATTGCCCTGAATCAGGGAAACCGAAAGCGGTTTCTCATCTTTTTTTTCAACAAATTGAAGATAAGAAGCACCCCATGCACCCAGCAGTAAGATCGCCGAAGGCACGACCCAGAATATACGCTTATTCAGGATTTCCACCAGTGCACAGGCCAGTATAATCACCAAAAACGAAACACCGAAAATCCCGAATAAAGGCGCATAGTTATCGAGGAAACGTTCGGTAAAAGCATAACCGACAAATAGCCATGGGAAACCGGTAAATACCCAGGTTTTGGCCCATTCAAAGAATACCCACAGCGGTGCAAAAGTCAGGGGTGTTTCCGGGAAGAAGCGGCGATAGATCCAGGTTTGCAGCGCGGTAAATAGTCCCATCACCAAGGCCATAAAGGCAATCATCAGTATGCTTAAGAAAGCACTGGTATCGCCATAGACATGGATGGAGGTATACAGCCAGAAGGCACCGACAAACCACAAGCCAAAGCCATAAGCCCAGCCAATGAAAAAAGCCTGTGGAGCAGAGCGTTTACGCAGTGAAGCATAGAGCAAAGCTGGAGACAATATGGCCAGCCACCAGTAATAATAAGGTGCCAGTGCAAAACTGAATAAGGCACCTGAAAAAAGCGAAATGAAAAAGGGATAAATAAAAGGGAGCTGCTTGTGTTGTTGAGATGAATTTAACAGCTTATCAAAGTAAGTTCTCATTTACGGACAGCTCGAATCAGATGAATAGTACGTGCATCTGCTTCTAAAATGGTAAATTCCCAATTCTCAAGTTCAATTACTTGACCTTGTAAATCGCTGACTAGACCCATTTCTTGAAGCAATAAACCGCCGACAGTTTCTACTTCATCATCGGAAAAATCAGCATCTAAAACATTGTTAAAGTGTTCAATTGGTGTAAGTGCCTGAACTAGCCAGGTATTCGCCGTGTGTGGATCGTTATCGGGAATAATGTACTGGGCTTCTTCATCGACCTTGTCGTGTTCATCTTCAATTTCACCGACAATTTCTTCCAGAATGTCTTCTAAAGTGACCAGACCTGAAGTGGTGCCATATTCATCAATCACCACTGCAATATGGGTCTGGGTGTTTTTCAACATCCGCATAACCTGATCGGAACGCGCACTTTCCGGTACAAACAGCGGTTGGCGCATGAGTGCGCGGATATCTACTTTAGATGTGGGTTCGGTCAAAAAAGGCAGCAAGTCTTTGGCCAATAAAATGCCGACCACATTATCCGGTTGATCAGATGAAAAAACAGGAAAACGTGAATGGGCAGATTCCACCAGAACATGCAGAATATCGAGCAGCTGATCATCTTCTTGCAAGCTGATCATGGCGGTTCGTGGGGTCATGACCTCGCGAATTTTTGTTGCCGGAAGGTCAAGTACGCCTTCAAGCATGGCAACAGTATCGGGTTCTAAAAAACGACGTGAATCTTGTACTAATTTTAACAGTTCGTCGCGAGTTTCGGGTGCTGTACCCAGCCATTTGCGTAAGCCGCGCATGCCCCACGACGGGCCTGATTCCTCGTGCATGATCTTTCCTAAAGACGCTTAATATCTAAAAAATGTAATTTTAATCATACCGTAGAAAATACAGTTGTCTATCGCTAATCTTCATCTAAATCACAGGCAATTGAGTCAGAAAACCAGGCTATCTCCTTCATTTTACTGTATATCACCGGACCTGTATGTTTATGCTAAAATAACCGCAGCTTTTAAACCTGAGTTTTCTGATGTCTGAACCCTCTGTTACGCCAAGCATTCAATTAAATACCCGTGGACTACGTTGCCCGGAACCGGTGATGATGCTGCATCAGGCCATTCGTAAATCCAAGTCTGGTGATGTGGTGGAAGTATTCGCAACGGATAATTCAACTTCTTGGGATATTCCAAAATTCTGTATGCATTTGGGGCATGAGCTGTTATTACAAGAAGAACGTTTAGATGAAAATGGCAATAAAGAGTTTCATTATCTGGTACAGAAGGGTTAATGATTTTTTATTTAAAACACGTGATTAGAGATGTGTGATTGAAAGATTGATTCATCACTTACGACTTAAATTTTAAGTTGTTTTAATCTCTCAAAAATAAACCCGCTTTTTAGCGGGTTTATTTTTATCTTATATGAGGATTACATATTCGGGTAATTAGGACCACCGCCACCTTCTGGTGTTACCCAAGTGATGTTCTGTGAAGGATCCTTGATGTCGCAGGTCTTGCAGTGTACACAGTTGGCTGCATTGATCTGGAAGCGTTTAGAACCGTCATCATTTTCCATGATTTCGTATACACCCGCAGGGCAGTAGCGCTGCGCCGGTTCATCCCATTTTGGCAGGTTCACATTCACTGGAATTGAAGCATCGGTCAGTTTTAGGTGAGCAGGCTGGTTTTCTTCATGCACGGTGTTGGATACAAACACCGAAGACAAACGGTCAAAGGTCAGCTTGCCATCCGGTTTTGGATAGTTCGGTTTAAAGTTCACTGCATCCACGGTTTTCAAGGCACTGAAGTCTGTCACCAGGTCGTGCAGGGTAAACGGTACTTTAAATACGTTCTGGTCGATAAAGTTAAACGCACCACCGATCCACTGGCCAAACTTGTGCATCGCTGGGCCAAAGTTCCGCGAGTTATACAGCTCTTCTTTCAGCCAGCTGTTGTTGAACTTGTCGGTATAAGCAGTCAGTTCTTTGGCAAATAAATCTTCACCTTCAGTCACACGCGCAACCGCCAAGTCACCGCCTTTTGCTACACCGGCAGCAATTGCTTCAAATACCGCTTCACCACACAGCATGCCGGATTTCATCGCGGTATGTGAGCCCTTGATTTTGGCAAAGTTCAGGAAGCCGGCATCGTCACCAATCAGCGATCCGCCCGGGAAGGTAAATTTCGGTAGCGAGTTAAAGCCGCCTTTGGTCACCGCACGCGCACCATAAGAAATACGTTTGCCACCTTCCAGGTACTGCTTGATTAAAGGATGGGTTTTCCAGCGCTGCATTTCCATAAACGGATACATATGCGGGTTGGTATAGGACAGATCGACAATCATGCCCAAAGTCACCTGATTGTTTTCCGCATGATACAACCACCAGCCGCCTGAAGAACCGGTTTCAGACAATGGCCAGCCGGCACCGTGCATCACCAGACCAGGCTTGTGTTTTGCTGGGTCGATTTCCCACAGCTCTTTGATCCCGATACCGTAATGTTGTGGATCTGAATTTTGATCGAGGTTATATTTCGCAATCAGGCGTTTACCCAAGTGGCCACGGCAGCCTTCAGCAAACAGGGTGTATTTGGCATGCAGTTCATAGCCCGGAGTAAAGTTATGGGTCGGTTCGCCATCTTTGCCAATGCCCATGTCACCGGTTTGAATGCCTTTCACCGAACCATCTGCATGGTACAGAATTTCAGCAGCGGCAAAACCTGGGAAGATTGACACTTCCAGCTCTTCCGCTTTTTGACCCAACCAGCGCACTACGTTGCCGAGCGAGATGACATAGTTGCCATCGTTATGCATGGTTTTAGGCACCATCCAGTGTGGCGCTTCTTGTGATTTTTCATCCGAGAGCAGGAAATAGGTCTTGTCTTCGGTCACTGGAACATTTAAAGGTGCACCTTCTTCCTTCCAGTTCGGGAACAGCTCATTCATGGCACGTGGTTCCAGTACCGCACCGGACAAGATGTGCGCACCGACTTCAGAGCCTTTTTCCACCACACAAACCGACAGATCGTTCAGGTTGTTTTCAATTGCAAGTTGACGGATCTTGATCGCTGCAGAAAGACCGGCCGGTCCTGCACCTACGATGACGACGTCAAACTCCATCGATTCACGTTCGATGTGTTCCATGTAGGATTCCTCATATCATTAGAAGGTGGCGACCGTCATTATTCCGGTGCTGCCATGAGTGTTCTGTATGCCCAGACACAATTTTAGTATCGTGCCTTTTATATTGTGGGCTAGTATAGTTTTAAACCTTGATCTAGCCAATTGGCTGAATCATATTATTTTTCCGTCAGCAGGGTCTTTAGTCATGATTAATCAAAATAATTCACCAAATCCGACGAAAAAAGTAGCTATTGGCGATGATAAAAATTTAAAAGGCATTGCACAATACTTAAAAGATGCACAGGCCGGTCACAAAAGGTCAATCCCACCTCTGGATCAATTCAACCCAAAGCATTGTGGGGCAATGGATTTAAAGGTAAAAGCCAATGGAGAATGGTGGCACGAAGGTCAATTGATCAAACGACAAGCCCTGATTGACCTGTTCTCAACCGTGCTCTGGAAAGAACAGGACAAATTCTACTTAAAAACCCCGGTTGAGCAGGTTGAGATTGAGGTGGAAGATGAGCCTTTATTTGTCAATCAGGTCGACCAGATCGAGATTGATGGAAAGACTTATATTCAATTCACTACGACCACCCAGGATATAGTGATTGTCGATCAGGAGCATGCAGTTTTTATGCGTGAATATGAAAGTGAATTACGTCCTTATGTACACGTGCGTTTCGGGATTAACGCCTTAATTCAACGCTCGGTTTTTTTTCATTTAATTGAAATGGGAGAGCTACTTGAAAATGACAAAAATGAAACCATTTTAAGCTTACAAAGTGGCGATTTTTACTTGCAATTAGGCACCTGAGGTTTAAGCTTTGATTTTCCGATTTCTTGAACTGCTGAAAGTGAAACCATGACAGCCATTCATCCTGTTTATCCTTTAATCGATCCAATGCCCAAGGCACAAGCTGATGCACCCATCGGGATTTTTGATTCTGGAATAGGTGGCTTGTCTGTAGCACAAGAAATTGCCAGACATTTACCCAAAGAACGTATTGTTTATTATGCCGATACTGCACATGTGCCGTATGGGCCGCGAAAAGATCAGGAAATTCGTGAGCTTACGGCGCATGCGATTGAATGGCTGTATCGGAAAGGATGTAAAGTCGCGGTGGTAGCCTGCAATACTGCTTCTGCATTCAGTCTGGATTATTTACGTGATCATTATGGAGAAAATTTTCCAATTATCGGTCTGGTACCAGCACTGAAACCGGCCGTTTTGCAAACTAAATCCAAAACCGTGGCGGTGCTTGCCACGCCTGCAACCTTTCGTGGTCAGCTGATTAAAGACGTCATCCAGCGTTTCGCAATTCCTGCTAATGTGAAGGTTATTCCTGTCACCTGTCTGGATTTGGTGCCTTTTGTGGAAAGTGGTGCACAGATGAGCCAGGCATGTTTAACCACCTTAAAAGAAATTTTGCAACCGGTGGTCGATCAGGGGGCCGACTATTTAGTTTTGGGTTGTACACATTATCCCTTCCTAAAACCTGCAATTCAGTCTATATTTGGTCAGAAACTGACATTAATTGACTCAGGGCTGGCAGTTGCGCGGCAAACCGCCCGTATTTTGATTAAAAATCAATTGTTATTTGAGCAAGATCGAAATAATGGCTTACGTATTGAGTGCTATGTGAGTGGCAATAATGCAGAACATTTAAAAACCGTGTTGCAGTTCCTCATTCCAGAAGATTTAACCTGGAATTTGAGCAATATGGGTGTTGAATAAGTAAAGAAATACAGCTAGTGTTCTGAAATATATTAGAAAAATATTTATATTGGGGTGTTGAATTATATTGTGATTGCTCAGAGATGAGTCTGTCAGGATGTAATAAGCAATTGGAAGAGGATAACCAATGCTCGATAAGCGTTATCAGGTTTTTATTACCACTTCTGGCAGTGAAATGCAGCCGGAACGAATTGTTTTAGCTCAAACTTTAGTAGGCATGGGGTTCTTTTCCTGGGGCTTAGAACAACGGACACCTTTAAGCACCGCGTTTGCACGGCGTCAGATTGATGATTGTGACTATGTGATCCTGCTGTTGGGCAGTCAATATGGTGAACAGTCTGTGTCAGGTGTAGGTTATATGCATCTGGAATATATTTATGCAGTCACAAAACAGAAACCGATTATTGTGTTTATGCATGAAGATCCTGCCTCACGTGATGAGTCCTTGCATGACCAAAAACCTGAATTGCGCGAAAAATTTTTAGAATTCCGCAAATTATTACAGCAAGAAGTGGATCAGATTTTTACTTACCGTAGCCTGCGTGATCTGGAAATGGCTGTGCGTTTGAACATGCCACAAATGCTGGAGCGTTATCCGGTATCGGGATGGGTTAGACCGCAAAACACCCAGGCTTTACATGATGAAATTGATCAACTGAAAGCTAAAATTGAGCAGCTTGAAACCGAAGTCGGAAAACGGGAAGTCGACCCGTTCCTGTCTTTGCCTAAAGTGTCCATGCAAGAAGTATTTTCTTTTGAATATCGTATGCATGCCTATCAAGATGGTAATTTTAAGGAACTGAAAATTGAGAAGAAGCTCACTTGGGCTCAGCTCCTGTCTATTTTGGGCAGCATGTTTGTCAATCCAACACCAGAAGAATATTTTTCCAAATGTATCAATGATTACTTGAATGATACGGGTCTGGCCGATGCCCGGGTGGAAATGCCACGTGCCCATGCCGTTGCCCGTGCACAAATTAATATTCGTGCCTTACATAGTATTAAACTGCAAATGCGTCAAAATGACTGGATTGTCCCGTCAGGCCGTGATGACCGTCAACGGATGCTCTGGCAATTGACCCTCAAGGGACAAAAGCTAGTTGAAAGTAATTTGCTTGATAATGATCGTGTTTTTCAATTTAAATCTGCATTTTAATCCATATAAAGAAAGTGCAGAAAGCTGTTAAAGTAAAGCAGTTCATTTATATTGGAAAAAGGTCTGATGTCTTCTGCAGCTAAAACAAAAGTCACGATTATTTTGGCCAATTTGGGTACGCCGGATCAACCCACGGCCCCTGCAGTTCGTCGTTTTTTGAAGCAGTTTCTGTCTGATCAGCGTGTCATTGAAATCCCCAAGCCAATCTGGCAAATCATTTTACGGCTGTTTATTTTACCTTTTCGTCCCAAGCGTGTGGCCCATGCTTATGAAATGGTGTGGCAGAACGATTCTCCCATGCGTGAAATTTTGTTGGACCAAGTCATTGAGGTAAAAAAAACATTAACCGAACAATATCCTGAATTTGAACTCAATGTCATTCCAGCCATGACCTATGGCAATCCAGGCATTGATTCTGCCTTGAATCGCTTGTCACAGGATATTCCAGATCACATTATTTTATTGCCTTTATTTCCGCAGTATTCGGCCACCTCAACAGCACCTTTATATGATGCCCTCGCAAAATGGATTTTGACGCAGCGCAATTTGCCAGGTCTGTCCATCATTCGTGATTATTATCAGCATCCCGCATTTATTCAGGCACTGGCACAAAGTGTCCGGGACTATCAGGCCGTACATGGCCAGTCAGAAAAACTATTGATGTCATTCCACGGCATCCCTCAGCCTTATGCAGATAAAGGCGATCCTTATGCCGATCGTTGCCGTATCACGGCACAATTATTGGCAGATGCATTAGGCTTATCCGAGGAGCAATGGGCCATCAGTTTCCAGTCGCGTTTTGGAAAACAGGAGTGGGTAAAACCCTATACTGATGCCTTGCTGGAAGAATGGGGCAAGCAAGGGGTGAAATCGGTTCAGGTGATGAGTCCTGCTTTCTCCGCAGATTGTCTGGAAACCCTGGAAGAATTAGCGCTGCAAAATGCTGAAATGTTCCAGTCGGCAGGTGGTGGAGAATATGCTTATATTCCGGCATTAAATTGTCGTCCAGATCATATCGCCTTGCTCAGCACACTGCTTCAGGCTAATCTTGATGGATTAAAGCATACATTCGCTCACTAATTTTTCCGAGGTTTCATTCTTATGCTGCAAGTCAAAATTGTGCCGGTCACCGCATTTCAGCAAAACTGTTCAATTGTTTGGGATGCAGAAAGCAAAGAAGCCATTTTGATTGATGCTGGTGGTGAAGCGGAAAAATTAAAAGCCGAGGTGGAAGCTTTGGGGCTAAAGGTAAAGGCCTTATGGTTGACGCATGGGCATCTGGATCATGCTGGTGCAGTCGGGGCTTTAAGCAAGGCTTGGAATGTACCGGTGATTGGTCCGCACAAGGAAGATGTCTTTTGGCTCGACATGATTCAGGAAGTATCGCAACGTTATGGTTTTCCTGTTCCTGAAAAGGTAGATGTGACTCAATGGCTTGAAGGCGGAGAAGTGTTAATGCTGGGAGAGGAAGAGTTTGAAGTTCGTTTTGCTCCAGGTCATACGCCGGGTCATGTGATGTTCTATAACAAAAACTATGGCCTGCTATGGACAGGAGACGTATTGTTTAAAGGGTCCATTGGACGTACCGATTTCCCGCGTGGCAACCACCAGCAGCTGCTTGATTCGATTCAACGTGAATGTTTTAGTTTGCCGGATGAAACCCAATTTATTTCCGGTCATGGTCCCTTAAGTACCATTGGTTTTGAAAAACAGCATAATCCTTTTGTAGCAGGTAAAGCAGGTTAATTTTTCCTGTAAGAGATTGATGAATTCATTTCATTAATCTCGATGAAAGGGTCCACTGCGCAGCTGTTTTAATTCCAAGGCAATAATAATGGCTGCAAGCATGAATAAAATGCCAATCGCAATAATAATGCCATCGTGGATATACAAGCCGAAAATCAGCCCCACAATACTGAAGCTGACAAACAGAAAAAATAGAATTTTTAAGCACCAAAGACCCATGGGGCTCTCCTTTTTATAGCTTTTAAAATTTATTGGTGTTCGTTTTTATCGTTATGAGGCTGTTATAGCCCAACTGTACTGTTTTTAAGTTTAGTTTTAAGTGTTCAATTAAGAAAAATTTTATTGCTATTCTTGTAGAAGGATTATAGTTTAAAAAGTGAGTACGGGTTATTCTTTTTATCGGTAAATGAGAGAAATTTAACAGTTGTAAAAAACTGTTTTTAAGTCGTTTTTGTGGGTAAATTTGAATTACGTAATGAAGAAAATAAGAAACAAATTTATAGGCACATGAACATTTCTCTATAAAAGGCTGACTTGTATCACGTAATTTATAGCTTATTATTTTGAGGGATGAATTGTGAAGCGACTATTGATAAAAATAGCCCTGTTTATATTTACTATTCTCATGTTGGCATGTTTGGGTTTGGGGATTTATAGTCAAGATTTGCTGATCACGGCGATTGGTATCCTTCTGATTTTTTGTATTATTCTTTTGGTTTTAGAATATAAAAATATGCTTTCCAATCCATTTGACTAAGGTGGATCAATCCATTTTATCCACCTTTAGACGAGTTTTCCTGCGGATCACGCAAGACGATTAAAATTCATCTTGTTCGCCACTGTTATCTGCTTGCGGTGCATCCTGAGTCGGCAGTTTATATTCATCACTGGCCCAGGCTCCCAGATCAATCATTTTGCAACGTTCTGAACAAAAAGGACGAAATTCATTGCCTTCCCAAGTGGATGGTTTGCCACAGCGGGGACACGGAAAAGTACGCGGCATGTTATTCTCCGAAGAAAAATAAGGATTCAATTAGGCAAATACAGTCGCTCTTGCTAGACTTGAGCGGATTTTTGTTAGTTTGATCTGATTATGCCAATTCGTCAATTTCAAGCACAGCGTATGCATGCGCCTCGTGATTTTCAAATGATTCGCCCAGATCCCGTTTGTGTGGAAATTGGTGCCGGTAAAGGTAAACATGCCTTACTGTTTTCAGCTCAAAATCCTGAAAAAAAATTGATCGCCATTGAGCGCACACGTGAAAAATACCTGGCCATGCAAAAACAGCATGCTCTGGAAGGACAAAAGAATTTACAGGCGATTCATGCCGATGCCATGCCGTGGATTGTGCATGCCTTATTGCCTGCTCAAGTACAGCAGTTTTTTATTCTCTATCCGAATCCCGAACCGCATAATCCGGCGCAACGCTGGTTAAACATGCCATTTTTTGAGTTTCTGCTGTCACGCTTACAGCCGGGTGGTACCGTCACATTGGCCAGTAATATTCCTGAATATATTGCAGAAGCACAGCAGCAGTTGATTGAAGTCTGGAAATTGCCTTTTGTCAAAGAAGTGATTCCAGCTACATCGGCGCGTACCCATTTTGAAATTAAGTATCTGCAGCGTGGTGAGTTGTGCCAGCAACTGATCATCAGCAAACCTGAAAGCTACCCGACACGTTTTGATGAGTTTATGCCTTTACAAGGGCAAAATTCGGTTCAAGCGGGAGCAGCAGAAGCTGATATTAAAAACGCTGAATGAGTTGGTTATGAAAAAGCGTGTTGCAATTATTGGAGCGGGCCCCGCCGGTTTAATGGCCGCGGAACTGTTAAGCCAATATGGTTATCAAATTCATGTCTATGAACAAAAGCCGTCTGCCGCACGCAAGTTTTTGATGGCGGGTAAAACCGGGCTGAATATTTCCCATGCCGAGCCAATCGAGCAATTTATCCAGCGCTACGATCAGGCAGAATGGCTCGCCTCTTGGGTAAAAAAATGGGATGCGAACTGGATTCAGCAATGGATGAAGGGTTTGGGGATTGAATCCTATATCGGCTCATCAGGACGGGTGTTCCCGGTAGAAATGAAGGCGGCCCCTTTACTGCGTGTCTGGTTGAAACGTCTTGCTGAACAGGGTGTGATATTTCACTATCGCCATCAGGTCTTGAATTTAAACGGTCAGCAATTGTGTATCCGGGATTTAACCACCCAGCAAGACAGCCAGCAGGTTTTTGATGCCATCATTATGGCTTGTGGCGCGGTATCCTGGTCGCAACTGGGTAGTGACGGCGCATGGCAGCAATGGCTGTCTCAGGGCGATATTGAAGCCTTTCAGGCCAGTAATGCCGGGGTAGAACGTATCTGGTCCAAGTTTATGCAGCCGGTCTTTGGCCAGCCTTTAAAACGTGTAGAAGCCTGGGTAGAGGGTCAAACTAAAAGTATGGGCGATATTGTGATTACCCATTATGGTCTGGAAAGCGGGTTGATCTATAAGCAAGGGCGTGCACTGCGTCAGCAAGTGAAAAATGGTCAGGTCATGCAACTGTATCTGGATTTGCTTCCCGATCAAGGTATTGAGCAATTGGCGACAAAATTACAGCCAAGTAAAAAGCAGTCGTTGAGCAATGTCTGGCGTAAGGCAGGACTGGATGCAGCCAAAGCCAATCTGGTACGTGAACTGGTTAAAAAAGACGTATGGAACGATCCGCTGGCTTTAGCCCAGCAGATCAAGCATTTGCCTGTTGTTTTAGTGGGATTCCGTCCGATCGAAGAAGCGATCAGCTGTGCGGGTGGCGTAAAACGCGATGTTCTATCGGAACAGTTGCAATTGAAGTCCAATCCGCATGTGTTTTGTTGCGGCGAAATGCTGGATTGGGATGCACCGACTGGAGGCTATTTGCTGACTGCCTGTTTTGCGACAGGTCGTGCTGCAGGCGAGGGTGTGCATGCCTATCTGGCTGCACAAAAATAACAGTGCATCATGCGGCCAGTTTTGAACTGTGATTTAAAACCTGCTAAGTTGCAGATTCAATCCTTATAAAAAATGCAGCAGTTATGTCAGAACAAAAGCGATATACAGGAAGTTGTTTGTGTGGCGGTTTGCGCTATGAAATTCGGGGCGAAATTGGCGACATCGTGCAATGTCATTGCCAACGTTGCCGTAAGGCCAATGGGACGGCCTTTGCCACCAACGCTCCAATTCAAAAAGCCGATTTTCACATTGTGCAAGGTGAACATTTACTGAAAAAATTTCAGTCCACCGAAACCACACAGCGCTGTTTCTGTAGCGATTGTGGCTCGCCGATTATCAGCATTAAAACTGATACGCCCGATCTGTATCGCCTGAGAATAGGCACGCTGGATACACCGTTGCAGCAAAAGCCGACGCAACATATTTTTGTGGCCTCCAAGGCCGAGTGGGATACCATCTGTGATGGTCTGCCACAATATGAAGAACGACCTTAGTCATACTGAAACTAGTGATTAAAAGATCAAGGGATTACAGTATCCCTTTTTTACACACAAAATTTTAATAGCCAGATTCAGTTGTCCCAGATTTGGCTACTTCAGCTTTTTTTGTTTCGGCTTGGTTCATGTCTGGATATTGTGATTGCCAGTGTTCCAGCTGTTCCTGAGCATGTAAAAATTCACCCAGGCCTTTGGCTTGATCTGCTGAATTTTTAATGGGTTCTGCTTTTTTATCTTTGTGCTCATCATAAAGCTTGGCTTGAGCTTGCCAGTATTCCGCCATCAGCCCCTGAATATAGCGTCCCTGTTGCGTTTTTAAATTCAGTTGTTTGAGCATGTTCAGGGCAGACTGGATATTGTCACGTTTACGGTTGTAGGCAAATTCCTCTGTTAGCGAACCGTTCTCCTGCATTTTCACCAGTTCATCTTCCATTTCATCGCTCATTTGGGTAAAACGCGTGTCAAAGTCAGTCAGCATGGCGATATCATGCGGATCATCCGGGGTTTTTTCAAAGGCTTTCACCGGTTCAGTAATCAGCTCCTGCATCACTTTATCTTCAGATTGAACTTTATCATTTGGAGATGGAGTACCGTCACGGTCATTACAGGCCGTCATCAGTACACTTGAGCACAGTAAAACAGGAAGAGCAAAATGTTTGAATTGACGTTGCATCATGATGGTTCCTTTATTTCTGATCGAGTGTTTTAAAGTTATAGGCATAGGTCACATAGGGGAATGCGATTTCATCTTGAGGATGCTTGCCTGTATACTCTAAAACGATCTGTTCAAATTCAGCTTTTAACTGCTGCTGTTCATGTGCTGACATGGCGGCAATAAAACTGGTAGAGAGCAGGCGTTTAGACACCACCTGTTCCACAGTGCCGACATGTTGCTGCTGAAACGTTTCGGTATTTTGTAATTGAAACAAGGCTTGCTGTTCAAAGACCTTTTTCCATTGACCGCTATGATAACGTGGCGTATTGCCTTCCAATGGCTCAATACGGTCTGCCAGTGCTTTGACCCAGTCGACCTCAACATCGCGCTGATTCCAGATCAGTGCCAGATGTCCGGCCGGTTTGAGCACTCGATGAATTTGTGTTAACGATTCAAGATTGGCAAACCAGTGAAAGGATTGTGCACAGACCACAGCATCTATACTATGGGCGGTTAAAGGCAGAGATTCACTCGACGCCTGTAGCGTTTTAATGTCGGGATAGGCGAGTTGCAATTGTGTCAGCATGGCCTGAATTGGCTCAATGGCAATGATGTGTGAGGTCAGCTGTTTTAAGTAAGGTAAGAATTTGCCAGTACCTGCACCCAGATCAACCACCTGCGACTGTTCACCCAGTTGGAGCTGATCACGTAGCCAATTGACGATGTCTTGTGGATAACTCGGACGAACTTGTTGATAAAGTTCAGCGGCAGAACTGAAGCCTTTTTGAGCAGCAGGATGAAGTGATTGTGTCATATTTTGCGCTTTTTAATCTTCATGGCATCTATAAAATAACATATTCGCTTTTCGTAAATAGGCAAGGTGTCTATTTGTAGCATTGATTCTGATAAAGGGCCGATTTGCTTCGGTGTGGAAATGGATAAACACATTATTTTTGAAGACGAACAAATTCGTGCAATCTTTCTGAAAGGCTCATCGGATGAACTGATTTTTTCTTTTGGCGATTTAATTACCCGCGCCAAAGGACTGTCGATTAATGCGGAAAAATCACTGCATAAGTATAACTTTAACGTGATTGGCATTATGCCGAAGCAGAAATCCTGGTTTCCTGAAAGTTCGATGTGCGAGATGTTTGCCCAAATTCAGGAACTGATTGCACCGTTTAAAACCCGGATTGGCTATGGTGGTTCCATGGGCGGGTATGCGGTTATCAAGTATTCCAATCTTCTGGATTTAAAGCGCGTAGTGGCGCTGGTGCCGCAGTATTCCATCAATCCTGAAGAAGTCGAAGACCCGCGCTATAACATGTTCTTTCATCCTGAACAGAATGCCTATATGCGCATTCAGCCTCAGGATGTTGCAGCGGAACGTGAATATATTGTGGTCTATGACCCTTACTGTCCAGAAGACCGTGCGCATTATTTAAAACTTGAACAGGTGCTGCCAAAAATTCAGACCCTGAACCTGCCTTTTACCGGACACGATGCCATTGCGGTACTGGCCAATTCAGAACTGCTGCATGACTTTTTATTGCATGAGTTTGATGCTAGCTATTTTTATCGCAAAATCCGTCAGGTGAAAAAGAACAGCAAGTTTTACTATCGTAAAGTCATTGAAAACCTGTTGCCCCGACACCGCAATGCCTTGGGTTCGATTTTGGTGAATAATGATTTGCAGCTGGACAGCCAGTTTTTTGATGCCAAGTTAAAGAATAATTTACTCAGGGAATTGCTGCGCAATAAACAGGTCAGTCAGCAAGATTTACTGAAATTGGGCATACAGGTCAATTTGCCGCAGGAAAATCGCAGTCAGTTACTGGACTGTTTTGGTCATGGTCTGGTATTTAATGTGATTAGCCAGAAGATTGAAAGCTATGCGGCCAGTGCCATCGCCCTGAATCATAAATTTCTGATGCCGATCTTTGCCAAGGGCAGTGGATTGGTACACATTTCAATGAATGACGAACGTTTTATCGTGGCCATGAATGACCGGCAAGTGATGAAACTGTTCAGGGAACAGGAAGCTTTAGCCGCTGGGATGCATCCCTTGGTCATTAAAAAATATAGTGATTTTTATCTGCTTAGTTATAAGCATTTAAACTTGAGCAATAACGAATATGGTAGTCATGAGTTTGTGGAAGATGCTCCTGAAACTGCGCAATTTGTGACCCAGCCTGACCCGTTATCTGCGCTATAGCCTATAGATTCAGGGTTTAGCATGCACCCCAATTTGTTTTAATTTTGATCACTTTCTTTATCTTTAAATCGGTCTAAGATAGAACGGTAAGGCAAGTTCTTATGACTCAAAATTAAACAATAAATAACGGGTGCTTCAGGATGAAACGTGATTTTATACCGGCTGTACTTTTAACCCTCATCTCTATATTCATACCTTGCTATGCTTTCGCAGACAGTCTAGATCCGACTTATATCATTATGGGCGGGGGAATGCTTGTGGTGTTTGCCCTGGCAATTTATGTATTTTATGAAATCTACAAGTCGATTCAGCTGCATATCAACAAACCCACTAAATAGTGGGTTTTGTATTTTTCATCTCTAAATTTGGTTGAAAAAGAATGTAAAACTGGCTTTTAATGTCTGGGCAATAATTTTTAGATATTCATCAAACTCAGCCAAGGGAAGCAGCATGAAAGCCGTATTTTTAGATTATGAATCGCTGGATAAAAATGATCTGGATTTCAGTCAGCTTGAAGCTGTATTTGATGAGCTGAAACTTTTTCCAACGACGACCCAGGCACAGCTGCTCGAACGTGTACAAGAGGCAGAGGTCATTATCAGTAATAAAGTCGTGGTCGATGCTGCTACCTTGCAACAATGTCCACAGTTAAAACTGATTTTAATTTCGGCAACGGGCACCAATAATATTGATCTGGTTCAGGCACGTAAACAAGGCATTGTGGTATGCAACTGTCAGGGTTATGGCACCGCGGCAGTGGCACAGCATACTTTAAGCTTGATGCTGGCTTTAGCAACTTCATTACTCAAATACGACCGTGCCGTAAAGCAAGGCGAGTGGAATAAGGCTTCACAGTTCTGTCTGCTGGATTTCCCGATTATCGAGTTGTCTGGCAAAACGCTGGGTATTGTCGGTTATGGTGAATTGGGACAGGCTGTGGCAAAGCTGGCTGAAGCTTTTGGCATGATGGTTTTGGTCGGATCATTGCCGAACCGTCCAACTGATGCGAGCCGTGTACCTTTTGCAGAACTGTTGCCGCAAGTGGATTTCCTGAGTCTGCATTGTCCCTTAACTGACGATACCCGTGATTTAATTGATGCCCAAGCTTTCGATGCCATGAAACCAAGCGCATTTTTAATTAACTGCGCACGCGGTGGAATCGTCAATGAAGCTGCGTTGGCTGATGCCTTGCGTCAGGGCAAAATTGCCGGGGCTGCCACCGATGTGCTCACGGTTGAGCCGCCTAAACAAGGTAATGTGCTGTTAGCCGATGATATTCCCAACCTGATCATTACTCCGCATAGTGCATGGGGCAGTGTCGATGCACGGCAACGGATTGTGCAGCAGATGCAGCAGAACGTACTGGCCTTTAAAGCAGGACAGCCGATTCGACAGGTCAATTAATTTATCTTTTCAATCAGTCTCTCACACAGAGGCTGATTGCTTATAATCAACTTGATTTATAAATCGGCGTTGGTTTTACCTATACAGCTTGTACTTGAGCAGCCAGTCATATGTAGGTGCAAATTAATTACTGGTTGAAGACTCACTCAGCGGATGCGAAATAATCGGTGCAGGCTGATCATTTGGACTGCCGATAATATGATCCTTAGTTTCAGTTATTTTTTGATTGACCGTGGCTGCTGCGTGTTGTGACTTTTCTTTGGCAATGGCTGATTTTTCAGTGGCAAAGTCCTTGGTTTCTTCCCAGGCATTTTCGACTTTGGGTTTGACTTTGGCCACACCTTTTTGCGCCGCTGTATCCACCTTTTCCGCCGTGTTCTGAACCTTCTGCTGGGCCTTATGACCGAGCACTTTAAAGATATTGGGGTTATCCCCATAAGGTGCAGGGTGGCTGTGTGCTGGAGCTGTAGTACTGGTTTGAGCCAAAACAGAGGTGGATGCCAAAATGGCACTTGTAATCAATACCGTTTTCATCATTTTCATTGTAAGGATAATTCCTGTTCGAGTAATGGCTGCAATCTAATTCAATTTTCTATTGGATTTTATTCTAAGAGTGAATGATGGGGAAAATGTGGAATGTGGCGAAATTAATACAGATTCATTACATTTAAGCTCAATCTTCCGATTGTTTTATCCAAGAAAAAAAGCCCGTGAAAATGAGCTTTTTATACAGTCATTTAAAAAGATACCTTATTTTTCAATTTCCTGAGTGGGATCGGCTGAAGCTGCTTTTTCAGAATATGGATTCAGTTCCGCATGGGTTTGACCGTTAATATCCATATTGCTGGGATGTGAATGGTTGCTATTTTTACTTGGGATAGCATTTTTAGCGGCAAAGTTCTGGATGTTTTCTGGGGAGTCTGGCTTTGCAGTTCGAGTTTTACTCATCTCTTCTTTACTGCTATGAACGATGTCAGCAGTATTTTGATCACTGTGTTTAACTTTTAGCTCTGAAGTTGCTTTGGTGTTCGGGTTAGCAAAAAGGGAAGTACAAGCTAAAAGTGCTGTGCTCATCACTATTATTCTGATTGTTTTCATAGCCCGATTTATCCTTACATGATAAAACTCGAGTGTTTACCGAGTTATAAGAGCACCATCATAACCAGTTTAATGCGGGAGTTCGGAATCAGAGATTAAATTCACACGTTTTTGCAACACCGAATAACAATCTGCCTCGATATGTGAAAATGATTTACAAACTAAATTATATACGTTTTTGATTTTTATTCTTTTATAAGAATCGTGCTGCTTTAAGCCATACACTTGGAAGTTTAGTTTCTCTATCGCTTTGACTGTATAAAAAGAAAGAATCACCAAGTCCCAATAGATTCAGTGATTCTGATGGGGAGAGTTAGTTACATTGGGCTAAGGCATCTTTATGGAAATGATGGCGCAGGGCAAGGAAGTTTTTTTGTACTTCTGGGCTATGCAGGTCAAAATTATTGGCGGTGCTTGAGCCATCTTGGGCAAAGGTGGTTGCACCACCCGAAATTAGGGTATTGCCTTTAAATGACCAGTGTTCTATGGATTTTCCTGCTTTGAGGTTGCCGGTAAATTCAATCACGCATTTATCAATAAATTTAGTCAGTTTGGCTTTGTTATCCACTGTGTCTGGATAGACTTCCAGATTCTGAACTTCTTGTAATACGCCGGTTTCAAGTTGTGGGATTTTAGGCGCAGTTGTACACGCCGTAACAGCAATACCCGCAAGACCAGTCAAAATAAGCATTTTAAATTTCATATGATTCTTTCTTGTTGAGTGTTGTTAGTTTGAGTATAGGGAATCGGATGAAAATTGGCTATAAAAACTAGTTTTCAATTACTTCGAATATAGCTTCATCATAATTTATTTGGATTAACATTTTTTCACCTTTTGAGGTCGGCTCAATCTTAAGTAAAAACAATCCACTATTCAGTAATAAGTCATTAAGATTTTTGAAGCCATACTCTGTTTTGATTTTCTTATTAGCATTAGGAAATTTTTTGTTAATTGATACGCCTACTGTTGTAAGTGAAATCCAACCGTCATTTTTTTTATTGTTAATGATTAATTTTTCAATCTCTTTGTAAATCTCATCTGAAGGAAAGATGAAACGTGCTTTGAACAAATCAGATTTTAAAAAATCAATTTGAGTCTCTAAGCTTTTTTGAGCATTCAAACAATATTGCTCAAATTGATCTAAAAAAGGTTTATGTTTTTTCTCCAGATTTAATAGAAAATCGACAGCTTCTTTAGATTCATCGAGATTAGATAAATTATATTTTTCTTGAAAGTGATGTGCTATAAAATTTCGATCAGTAACAAATTCTTGAAATTGACTGTTTAGTCTTTGATGGTTATGTTCGCATAAATTAAAAGATATTTTCATATCTAGACGAAGAGTATTGTTAGGTTCAGTAATGATTGTATCTTCTTCTAGGGGATTCACGAGAAATAATGAATTTAAGGCTTTTGTACTTAAGCCACCTAAAGTTTGATTTTGAACAGATGGTTCTATAACCAGAGGTGAATTATTGGGCTTAGAAATAATAGTTTTATTTATCTTCATGAGGGTTTTTAGCCTCATTTCTATTGTTTGAAAACGAATAAGATGTTTTCCAAGTAAGGAATAAATTCTCTCTCTAATTTCTTCAATATTTTGCATTCTAAAAAATCATAAAAAACCCCACTCATTTATAGCGGGGTTTTTTATGATTTACAACCAATTATAGCTTAGTGCTGAAGCACCGAAATATCCGCAACCGCAGTAAATAAACCACGAAGCTGAGCGAGCATACGTAAACGGTTAGCTTTCAGGTCAGCATCATCAGCCATCACCATTACGCCATCAAAAAATGCATCCACTGGTGCACGAAGCGCAGCTAAAGCTGACAATGCAGCAGTGTAGTCCTTGGCAGCAAATAACGGCTCAACCACAGGCGTGATTTTCGCAAGTTCAGCGAATAATGCTTTCTCAGCATCTTCAACCAGATTCGCTTCAACCACAGCACCCTCAGGTGTTGCTTCTTTAGCCAAAATGTTGGCAACACGCTTGTTGGCAGCAGCAAGCGCAGCCGCTTCAGGCAATGCACGGAAGTGATTTACCGCAGTTACGCGTTTGTCAAAATCAAGTGGAGATTTTGGCGACAATGCTTGAACAGCTTGAATCACATCAACAGCCACGCCCTGGTCTTCGTATTTCGCACGGTAACGACCTTCCAGGAATGCAACAGCATCTGCCAAAGTCTTGTCATGGTCTTTCAATACATCGCCATATGAAGCTAAAGCAAGTTTGATTAGGTCTTCAATCGACACATCCAGCTCATTTTCAGTCACAAGACGTAAGATACCAATTGCAGAACGACGCAGTGCAAACGGGTCTTTAGAACCTGTAGGCGCTTGACCAATACCGAAAATACCGGTCAAGGTATCCAAACGGTCGGCAAGGGCAATGGTTGTACCAGTCTTGGTTTTCGGTAACACGTCACCTGCGAATTTAGGCAAGTATTGCTCACCCAAAGATTCAGCAACTTCAGCATTTTCACCTTCAAGACGTGCGTAGTAAGTACCCGCAATCCCTTGAAGTTCCGGGAATTCCCCAACAAGCTCAGAAGTTAAGTCACATTTCGCAAGCAGGGCGGCTTTTTCAGCGTCAGCAGGGTTCGCACCTGTGATCGGCGCTAACGCTACAGCCAATTTTGCAATACGAGTCGATTTATCCCAAAGTGTACCCAATTCAGCTTGGAACACCATGTTGGCCAGTTTTTCTTTACGCGATGCCAGCGGTTGCTTTTGATCTTGCAGGAAGAAGAACTCAGCATCTGACAAACGTGGACGAACCACTTTCTCGTTACCTTCAATAATTTGTGTCGGATCTTTCGACTCAATGTTTGACACAGTAATGAAGTAAGGTTGCAGTTTGTTGTCAGCATTTACCAAACAGAAGTACTTCTGGTTGTCCTGCATCGTCGTGATTAATGCTTCTTGCGGAACAGCAAGGAAACGTTCTTCGAAGCTTGCACGTAACGCAACAGGCCATTCAACCAATGCAGTCACTTCATCACGAAGGTCAGCTGGAACAATGGCAATAGCATTCACTTCATCAGCCAATGCTTTGACTTGCTGATCAATGATGGCTTGGCGTTCTTCAAACGACGCTACAACGTGCGCTGCTTTTAATTTAGGTAGATATTCATCTGCATTGGCTAAGCTAATGGCTTCAGGCGCATGGAAACGGTGACCATAAGTCACGTTGCCTGCTTTGTGATCCTGAATAGTTGCATCAATCACGTCGTTGTCTTTAAGTAACACTACCCATTTAACTGGACGTACGAATTCGGTACGGCTAGCCGCAGAACGCATGCGTTTAGCAATTGGTAGGTTGTCTAAAGCAGTTTGTAAAATTTGTGGCAGTAAAACGTCAAGGCTTTGACCTTTCACGTCTTTTAAATAGCACACTTTTTCAACTTTACCGGCCTGGAAAGTCGATACTTGATCAACCGTAATGCCTTGACCACGCATAAAGCCTTCAAGTGCTTTGGTTGGTTTGCCTTCAGCATCAAACGCTGCTTGTTTAGCAGGGCCGTCAAAACGTTTTTGTGTATCTGCTTGTGCGCCTTCTACATTGACAATTTTCAATGCCAGGCGGCGTGGTGCTGCATAAGCTTCAATTGAGTCGAAAGCCAGACCAGCATCTTTTAAGCCTTTTTCGGTTTCGGCCTGAAGGGCATCACGTAATTTTTTTAAGCTTTTTGGTGGGAGTTCTTCACAGCCAAGTTCAAATAAAACAGTATGTTTAGACATTATTTGTTCTCCGCTGCTTTTTCTGCTTGAGCTGCTTCTGCTTCAACTTGTGCTTTTAACTGCGCCAATACTTCGTCACGTAAATGTGGTTCTGCCATTGGGAAACCCAGTTTCGCACGTGCTGCCACGTAACTTTGCGCAATGGCACGCGCCAATGTACGGACACGTAAAATATAACGCTGACGTTCAGTCACCGAAATCGCACCGCGAGCATCCAGCAGATTAAAGCTGTGTGATGCTTTAATCACCTGTTCATATGCAGGCAATGGCAGTTCAGCTTCCATTAAGCGCGTTGCTTCAGCTTCGTAGAAGTCGAACAGCTCGAACATTTTGTCGACTGGTGCATATTCAAAGTTGTAAGTGGATTGTTCCACTTCATTTTGATGGAATACATCACCGTAAGTTACCGTACCGAACTGGCCTTTGGTCCAGACCAGATCGTAAACCGAGTCTACACCTTGCAGGTACATCGCCAGACGTTCCAGACCGTAAGTGATTTCGCCTGTCACCGGGTAACATTCAACACCACCGACTTGCTGGAAGTAAGTGAACTGGGTCACTTCCATACCGTTCAGCCAAACTTCCCAGCCCAAGCCCCAAGCACCGAGAGTTGGTGATTCCCAGTTATCTTCCACAAAACGGATGTCGTGGGTCAGGGTATCAATACCAATGGCTTTTAACGAATCGAGATAAAGCTGCTGGATATTGTCCGGGTTGGGCTTAAGCACCACCTGGAACTGATAATAATGTTGTAAACGGTTCGGGTTTTCACCATAACGGCCATCTTTCGGACGGCGTGAAGGTTGTACGTAAGCCGCGTTCCATGTTTCTGGTCCTAACGCACGAAGGAAAGTTGCAGTGTGGAATGTCCCTGCACCCATTTCCATATCGTAAGGTTGTAACACTACACAACCTTGTTCAGCCCAGTAGTTTTGTAAGGCAAGAATTAAGCCTTGAAATGTATCAATATGCGATATGGCGCGACTCATGTAGCATCCATTAAAATTAGAGAAAAATTGGCTCTAAGTATAAGGATTTTGCAAAGGTGTGGCAAAGGTTTCAGGACAAGAAATCAGCTGTTTAAAAATGATTCACAGATTTATTGATAAATATAAGATATAAAATAAATACATCTTTAATCGTTAGCATTCTATAATTTGCAACTTCTTCCCCAAAACAATAAAAGGCGTGCTGTGTTTCATTCCCGACTCGAATGGCTAAATACCCTAAAACCCAATTTCAAGATTCTTCCTTTGAAAGATCGCCTGCTATGCGGTTTGGGTGCATTACTTGGACTGACACTTTCATCTTTCATAAGTTGGTGGGTGTTGGGAGATATCAATGCATGGTATATCGCGCCGATGGGTGCATCTTCAGTATTACTGTTTGCCGTGCCTGCCAGTCCTTTGGCACAGCCGTGGAATATGGTGGTTGGCAATATCATTGCAGGAGTTATTGGGGTGACTTGTGCGGCCTATATTCCAAACCTGACTGAAGCCTTTAGTGTGGCGGTGGCATTGTCTATTTTTCTGATGATGACCACGGATTCCTTACATCCCCCGAGTGGGGCGGTGGCGATTACTGCCGTTTTAGGTGGCGAAGCGGTCCATGAGCTGGGATATTACTTTATTTTTTATCCGGTTTTATTAAATTCGGTCCTGTTGATGTTTGTAGCGATTATCTTTAACCGTCTTTTAGGAAAACAGTATCCACAAGTAGCACAAATCAACCAGCGTTCCAAAGACCCAACGCCCACGCAAAAAGTCACCATTCAACCGCAAGATATTCAGGCCACATTGGATCAGCAGACCGAGCTGCTGGATATTAGTGAATATGACCTGCAAAAAATTATTTTGGCCGCTCAGGAGAAAGCCAATGCCCGGGGTGTGAGCCAGTTCAAGTGTCAGGACATCATGACCAAAGACGTGATTAGCCTGAATGCAAATGATGATATCCATTCTGCACTGGATAAATTCAAACATATGAATTTGATGAGTCTGCCTGTGATCAATGCCCAGCAGCAACTGGTCGGTACGCTGGCTTTATATGAAGTGGTGGAATGGTTTAAGCGCGCAACCGATTTAAGAACCACATGGCAGCGTCAGGTCAAGGATATTATGGTTCGCCAAGTGGTCACCGTAAAGCCGGAGCAACCGATTCAGGACCTGGTGCCTTACTTTGTTGAGCGTTCATTTAACTATATTCCAGTGGTGGAAAAACAGAAAATGGTCGGCATTATTAGCCGTGCCGATATAATTGCGGCATTGAACCAGCAGTTGAATGTAGCGGCATAAAGCAGAAATGAAGCAAAAAAAAAGCTACGACTGATTGGGGGAAAAGTCGTAGCATAAAACGAACTCAACTCATGGAGTTCAACGGGATGTTAGCGATTTTGATCCGGATTTACCGTGCGGATCGGGTTGTTATAGGCTGATGTCTGACCAAACATGGTATTGGGCTGTTTAGGAATCACCAGCCACAAAATTAAATACACCAGGATTCCCGGAAATGCTGCGCTCATGACAGAAACCAGAACGAAAATAATGCGCAGTAAAGTCACATTCCAACCAAAACGTTCAGCAATACCGCCCATTACACCTGCAATCATGTTCTGACGCTTAGAACGATATAAACCAACATTGGCCATCTAGGTCTCCTTAATAAAAATAACAAAGCAGTTAAAACAACATGCTTGTAATAAAAAAATGGAGATGAACCCTTCTTTTTAAAGGGGCATGCCATAAAAAATAGTTAATTTATGTAAAGCTAAGGGCTTAATTGCGAGGTCGTCATTTAAGATATGTTTTGTTGAATAAGTTGATTTATATGAATAAAAATCAACAAAATATTCCCATATGTGTGAGGGTAAAATGATGATCCGTGCTTTAGTCTTTATTGTGTACATCGGCAAATATGGCTATGGAAAGCCAAACAAAATTTAACTCTCAGGAGGGAGAGCGGTGTTTCGAAAAGCGAATTATTGTGGTTTTTTCTTGGGGGTGATTTGTGCAGCTTTGGTGGGTTGCAATAAGCCTTTAGAAGACTCTGTCGCGCAACAAATAAAAAAAGAAACTCCAACGAATAGCGATGAGCAGGCTAGAAGCCTGACTGATGTTGCAGGGCGGGCGACTGTTCCGGTGGAACAGGCAGAATCTAGAATCAAAAAAGCCATTCCAGACTGTGCCGAGCCTTATATTGGCCGTTATCAAGCCACGATCAGTTGTGATGATCCTTTTGTCAGATGTAAAGATGGTACAGCAGATTATATTATTAATTTACAGGAGGATGGAATTGCCCATCGCACCCTGATCCATTCGGGGCAAATCAGCTTCGCTTCAAATCTGTATCACCGGCAAGATCGCTGGTCTTATGATAGGCAAAATCATCAGGTGATTTTGCATCGCTCAAATGGGGTGGAATTTTTCTATGATATTGATAAAGATCAAAATCTGGTCATGGATTTGGACAAGATTGCGCATGCTTCTGTCTTAAACGAGCAATATTTTGCCGAAGGCAATCCCTTTCCACAACAGGCATATCGTTTGGTTAAAGAGAAAGTCAGTTAAAGAAAAATTGGATGTTGTTTTCATTTAATCAGACTTGCAATTCAAAAGGGGAGAAATGCTGCAAATGTGGAGCACTTTTTATTATATGGGCGTGTAGATATAAGATGAATAATAAAAAATCTGGTGGGTTGTGAGGGGCTCGAACCCTCGACCAATAGATTAAGAGTCTACTGCTCTACCAACTGAGCTAACAACCCTGAGCAAGGATTAGTGAACTTAAAGCATCGCTTTTAGGGTTCACCCGAGTGCAAGAAAAAAATCTATGATTTTTAAAGGCGCATTAAAACACCGTATTTTGCAACATCGGTACAGCAAAATTTCGAGAATGGCGAATCAACCGAAACGGTGTGGTTTGTCTTGGTCGGAATATTGCAGGTTTCGTTTCTATTGTAGTACAGAAAGAAGCCCTAAGAAAGAATGGTGGGTCGTCCGCGATTCGAACGCGGGACCAACGGATTAAAAGTCCGCTGCTCTACCAGCTGAGCTAACGACCCATTCAGAAAAGGTGCTTTAAAAGCTAAAAAAGCTTCATGTCAGAAGCCTTTAAGAAGATGGTGGGTCGTCCGCGATTCGAACGCGGGACCAACGGATTAAAAGTCCGCTGCTCTACCAGCTGAGCTAACGACCCATCTCTAGATCAATCAAAATAAGTGGTGGGTCGTCCGCGATTCGAACGCGGGACCAACGGATTAAAAGTCCGCTGCTCTACCAGCTGAGCTAACGACCCTGAACCAACATTCAGAACTTGTCCGAATGTGCAGTGCAAGAAAATAAAGAGTTTTCTCAACACCACTTCGTTTTGATGGAGCGTATTGTAGCAAGTTATCAAACGAGCGCAAGTAAAAATTAGCAAACTTGTTGATGTTTGATTATAAATACAACAAATTTGCCTAATCTTATAAAAAAATAGCGGTTCTGCAATTAGAAACGGTATTGATAGGCTTGAATATTGCTGAAGATTTCCGCAGTTAAATCACAATATTCTATCGCATTTGGCAGCAGGACCAGTAAACGCTCATCGGTCTTGTTGGGGTCGAAAGCCTGTTCTTTGAGGGTATTTTTTTGATATTTAAATGTGCCAGTCGTTTCTACTTGAGACTGAACACGTAAAAATACCGGAACAGCATAAGCCGGCAAACATTTTTTGAACTCGCTTGCCATTTGCTTTAAGTCTTGGGCAGTTAATTCTGCACCCTCATTCAAGGTAACGGCTGCCATGCCGGCACGACCATTGGTATGGGGAATTTCTACCCCGTAAACCACTGCCTCAGCAATTTTTTCATATTCACTGACTACATTTTCAACTTCAGTGGTAGACACATTTTCGCCTTTCCAGCGGAAAGTATCCCCGAGGCGATCTACAAACTGGGCATGACGGAAACCGATATCGCGTACTAGATCACCGGTATTAAAGAAAGCATCTCCATGTTTAAATACATCTTTCATAATGACGGATTTATTTTTTTCCGGATCGGTATAGCCGTCAAAAGGTGAACGGCGGGTAATTTTGCCCACCAGTAAGCCGACTTCACCTTTTTTCACTTTTTTACACCAGCCTTTGGCATCTCTCACCGGCTGATTACTTTCCTTATCAAATTCAATAATCGCATAAGGTGTTGGAGAGAAGCCGACCGTGTTGTCAAAGTTAAACACGTTACTAAAGCCTACATTACCTTCACTGGATGCATACAGCTCCAGTACCTCTTCAATGCCGAAGCGTTCCTTGAATTTATCCCAGATATTCGGACGCATGCCATTACCGATCATTTTGGTGACACGGTGGCCTTTTTCCAGTTCAGACGGGGGAGCATCCATTAAATAGCGGCAGAGTTCACCGACATATCCAATGGCTGAGGCATCAAATTTTTTGACATCTTTCCAGAAGGCAGAGGTTGAGTATTTGCGGCGTAATGCAAATGTTGCACTGCTTGCAATCACGCCACACCAGCACACCACAATACCAGTGGCATGATACAGCGGCAGGGTGCAGTACATGACGTCATCATGTTTTAAATCCAGCACGTGACCATAGGTGCCATAAGCCAAAGTCCAGCGGCTATGGGTGAAAATGACCGCTTTAGGCAGGCCGGTTGTGCCTGAGGTATAGATGTAAAATAAGCCATCTTTACCTTGAATGGTGTGCGTGGTCGAAGTATTAAATTTTGGAAATTGGTCGGCTTTTTCCGCCAGGTTGGTCCAGCCCTGAGGTGCTTTGCCGGCATCCACCTGTGTAGCTTGATCGGCAAACCAGTGAAAACGGTCTGTTGCCAGTTCTAGATCCTGACGAACGTCTTCTACAGCTGCACGGCATTCTTCACCGGCAATTACGGCAATCGGCTTGACCAGATTGATACTGTGGGTCAGTGCTTTACCGCTTTGTGAAGTGTTGACCAAAGCAGAGGTGACGCCAATTTTTGCCAGGGCGATAACTGTAGCAATCAGTTCCGGACGGTTTTCTACCATCACCGCAATCACATCGCCTTTTTGTGCACCGAGTGATAAATAGAAGTGTCCAATTTGGTTGGCCCATTCATTCAGTTCCTGATAACTGAATTTCTGATCTTCAAATAATAAAGCCATGCCGTGCGGATTATGTTTTACCGCTTTTTCAAAGGCAATACCCAAGCCTGCTGGAGTATTGGATGTGCGCAAATAGGCTTGTTTGAGACCACTCAATAAATGAGGGACTTTGCTGATGAATTTAGGTATTTTTGCTGCAACATCCGCAATACCAATAAGATCGCTCGGTGTAGTGTGGTTCATATGAATCCTATTTATTTTTTCATAATCCAATACAGTCTATTTGTTCGCAATACGCTTGCTGTGATTTGTACACTTGTCTTTTAATCGTTTCAATCTAGTGCAATCAACCTAATCTGACAAAAGTATCAAAAAAAACCTAGTCACCGGAATGACTAGGTTTTTTTATTTCACTGCACTAGAGCTAATTTAAAACAAATTACGACTCATTTGCAGGTGTTGCTTTCTTTGGTGGACGACCGCGAGGACGACGAGGACGGACAGGTTTATCTCCATCTTCCCCTTCGGTTTTTTCAGCTTCTGCGGTTGGCTCGACCTGAGTTTGTGCGTCCTGAGTAGCTTCTACCGCCAATTCAGCCTGTACGGGTTCAGCAGCCTGTACGGTTTCCTCTGTAGCAATTACCGTTTCAGCAGCAACAACAGTTTCTGCAGTAGGTTCAGCAACTACTTCAGTCACAACAGGCTCGGCCACTTCGGCTGGCGCTGTTTCTGCTTCTGTTACAGCAACAGTTTCTGTCGGCATTGCTTCAGTTGGAGCAGTTTCAGGTTGACTATGCGCCTGCTTTGCTTGCTCTAAAGCTTGTTCAGCAGCCTGTTTTGCCAGACGGCGACGTTCACGTGGATCATTTGCTACACGTTTGTCAGACACCGGTTTTGGTGGTGTCAAGTCCAACACTGGTGCAGGTTCTGCTTCAGGTGCGGCTTTGGTGACTGCTACATCGCGTGTTACCGGGTGTGCTGGTGCTTCAGTTGCCTGAGTCGCGATTGTTGCAGCATATTGCTCGGTAAATTTCACCAGGGCACGGTTGAACGTTGGAATTAAACCAAATTGTTCAATCAGTACTGAACAATCTTCACCATAGACATGGCGAATGAGACTGATCACGGTGTATTGACCCAAAGTTGGAACCTGAGAAGGGCTTAGCTTCGGTGCCTGAGCCTGTCTTGCCTGAGCTTCACGTTTTTGGCGACGACGCATACGCGGATCGTTGCTGGCACGTTTTTCTGCAGGACGTGGCTTGTGTGGTTCATGAGTTTCAGCTGCAGCAGGTTTTTCTTCCTGCGCGACCACTGGTTTCTCGATGACCGGCACTTGTGCTTCAACCGTTACAGGAGCAGCCTGAGTAATTGGTGCTTCAACTACAGCAGGTGCTGAGTTTAATGCAACAATTTCGGTTTTTGCCTCATCAACATTGACCAGCAATGCAGTTGGCAGAACTTCCTGACGAGGTGTATCAATCACTTCGACTTTAGGTTCCCGTTCATTTACGACTACAGCAGCTGCGGTTTGTTGCACTGACTGTTCGTTTAATACGCTCTGATCGCGGTGGCGATTTGGGCGTTCTGGACGTTGCTGGTTACGACGGTCACGGCGTGGTACAGCATTTTGCTCGGTTTGCTGGTCAGCATGTTGTTCAGCGTGTTGACGACGAGAAGGGCGCTTGTTTTCACGTGAATCCTGGCGCTGTTCCGGACGTTGTTCTTGACGTTGCTCATGACGGGAAACCTGAACAATTTCTTCATGCACTTGATTTTGCTGATTGTCGTACTGAACTTGTTCACGTTGCTCTTTAGGCTTGTTACGCTTTTTATTGTGACGTTGCGATTTTTCTTCCTTGTCAGAATATTTATCTGCAACTTCACGCTGTTCCTGTTTGTTACTGGCAGGAACATTTGGCGTTAAGTAAGCATTGCTGCTCGTTGCCGCAACAGGTACGGTCTCGACAGCTGTTGCCATCTGACCGAATTGACCGCGGCTCACGGCACCCGCATTGACCATTTGCTCGATGGCAGCAGCAGCGTTGTTAGCAGTGCGTGCTTGATCTACAGTGGTTGCCTGTTTTTGTACAAACAGGTTTTCTAACCAGGCACATGGACTTGTAGACGGTGCAGCAGGGGCAGCGGCTTGAGTTTGTTGCTGAATAGCAGGTTGCTGCTGTTTTTTCTTGTTGTTGCGCTCTGGCTGGCTTGAAGCTTGTTGAGCAGCTTGCTGGACTTGTTGCTCTTCACCTAAATGCCATTCAGATGCTTCATAACCCAACTCTTTTTCACTTGAACGGGTTGCTTCGGTACGTTCATAGCTGGTTGGGGCAAAACCTTCAGGATTATAGGAAATTTCGTAATGTGGTGTTTCCAGATGCGGGTGAGGCAATACGGTTACACGGACATTCGATGTTTGTTCTAAGTAAACCAGGCTGTGACGCTTTTCATTCAATAAGAATGCGGCAATTTCAACTGGAACTTCAACTTGAACTTCACCGTGGCGTTCACGTAGTGCAATTTCTTCCACTTTACGCATAATCGACAATGATAAAGAGCGTAAGTCACGTACCATGCCTGTACCATGACAGCGTGGGCAAACGTAACCGGTTGCTTCTTCCAGCGATGGACGCAAGCGTTGACGGCTCATTTCCATTAAGCCAAAACGTGACAATTGACCGAACTGGATGCGGGCACGGTCGCTTTGGGTGGCTTCACGCAGTTTCGCTTCCACCATGCGCTGGTTGCGGTCTTTGGTCATGTCGATGAAATCGATCACCACCAAGCCACCGATATCGCGTAAACGCAGTTGACGCGCAATTTCTTCTGCTGCTTCTAAGTTGGTGTTTAAAGCAGTGTCTTCAACGTCGTGACCACGGGTCGATTTAGCCGAGTTAATATCGATCGACACCAAAGCTTCGGTCTGGTCAATCACGATTGAACCGCCAGAAGGAAGTTTTACTTCACGTTCATAAGCGGTCTGAATCTGGCTTTCAATACCGAAATGGGCAAATAAAGGCTCATTTAAAGTATAGGTTTTGAGTTTGTCGATTTGACGTGGCATTACTGCTTTCACGAAGTTATAAGCTTCATTGTAGGCTTGTTCTGAGTCAATCAGGATTTCTGCAACATCATCACGTAAGTAGTCACGAATTGCGCGTGTTACCACACCGGCTTCTTGATGGACCAGCATGGGTGATGGGCCAGAACTTGCGGTGTTTTGGATTTGTGCCCAAAGATCCATCAAGTGCTGTAAATCAAGTTGCAATTCTTCTTGCGAGCGGCCAATACCTGCGGTACGCACAATCACGCTCATGCCACGCGGAATATTCAGTGAGGCCAACATTTCTTTCAGTTCTTCACGCACTGAACCGGAAATTTGACGGCTGATACCGCCACCTTTCGGGTTGTTTGGCATAAGCACCAAATAACGGCCAGCAAGCGAAATGAAGGTAGAAAGGGCAGCACCTTTATTACCACGTTCTTCTTTTTCCACCTGGACTAAAAGTTCGGTACCTTCAGTGATCAATTCGCGGATATTTGAAGTTTGGCGAGGATCTGCCTTGTAATACGAGTTTGCGATTTCACGCATGGACAGGAAGCCTTGACGGCCTGCACCATACTCTACAAAAACAGCTTCTAAAGAAGGTTCAACGCGAGTGACGTGACCTTTATAGATATTGGATTTTTTTTGTTCACGGGTACGATTTTCTAGATCGAAATCGTAAAGACGCTGACCAGTGACAAGTGCAACGCGAATCTCTTCGGCATGTGTTGCATTAATCAACATACGTTTCATGGGTGTAACACCTAATAGTGATACACAGCAGGACATCGCTATACACGTAGCGAACATCACACATTACGGATCAACACCCAGATCTCAAAATGACGCAATTGTGGTCTGAGCTTTTTTACCGGCCTTTTTTTTGGGCTGCGGTTTTTTGATTCACGTATTGAAGATGGCAATACGGCTTCAATCTTATAAACGATTAAAGTCACCTGAACGATTCACTGGCGGACAAACGGTGCATTAGATGTGAGTAACTTTCACTGTCACGTAGCTTGAAGATCGTCCCTTCATTAATTCATGATCGGGCGTCTTGATACGGAATTATCATCGTATCTTTGCTTTATGTGCAGATCCAATGCATCAACGTTGTAGCCTGAATGCGACTTCAGGGTGCGATTAATCTGATGTGTATCAGTTTACGTTTAAAAACCAACTAGGTTGGCGACATATTTTTTAGGGCAAACTGATTTATGTACGAAGTACAATTAAACGCAACAGTTTGCTTTTTTGCCGATATAATAAGCCTTCGGCGTCGGCATATTCTTTAGGGACCTTTCCGTATTTAATGTGAATGGTGAAATTTAATATTGAGCTTCAAAAAAGATTGAAGTGATTAAATTTTTTCACACTAACGGTGGTATCCGTGCGCTGACTATATCAAACCTTGCATCATCTGCCTATGGGCTAAGCTTATCTTTCTTGTGTAAAGCATAGCCCAAGTGATCAGTTTTTAATCAATTTTAGTATTTTTTGGGTCATCGTAACTGTATGAATTCTACGCAAGAATGGCAAAGTGTCACCTGGTTTGAAGTGGACGAGCATCAATTGGGTCAACGCATCGACAATTTTTTATTTTCCAGACTTAAAGGTGTACCAAAAAGTCGGATTTATCGTTTAATCCGTGAAGGACAGGTTCGGGTCAATAAAAAGCGCGTTAAGGCGGAAACCAAACTGAATATTGGTGACCAGATTCGCGTTGCACCAATTCGTTTTGAGCCTAAAGATGAAACGGCGGCACCAGTATCGGATAAAGTGGCGCAAAGCCTGCTTAGTCGAGTGGTGTATGAAGATGAAGGCCTGATGGTAATAAACAAACCTTCAGGGATTGCCGTGCATGGCGGTAGTGGTGTGGCGTATGGGCTGATTGAAGGACTGCGTGCAGCCACCGGCAAGAAATATCTGGAACTGATTCACCGTATTGACCGCGATACTTCGGGACTGGTGATGATCAGTAAAAAACGCAGTACTTTAAAAACGCTGCAAGATTTATTGCGTGAACACAAAATCAAAAAAACCTATGCCGCGATTGTCAAAGGGCAGGTGAGCCTGGATCAACAGCTGATTGATGCCCCTTTGCACCGTTATGAGCTGGCCAATGGTGAGCGCCGGGTTCGTGTCTCTAAAGAAGGTAAAGACAGTAAAACCCAGTGGAAGGTAGCAGAGCGTTTCATGCATGGCACACTGGTTTACGCTTCACCACTGTCTGGCCGTACCCATCAGATTCGTGTACATGGTTTGAGTATTGGTCATCCTTTAATTGGTGATGATAAATACGGTCATGAGACTGAATATAAGGGGCCAAAGCCGCGTCGTTTATGTTTACATGCCATGCGTCTGGAAATTCCGGGTTATCCGATCATTGAAGCACCTTTGCCTGAAGATATGCAGAGTCTGGTGGCGCAGCTCAGAGCGCAGAAGAAGGATAAGCCGGTCGTTACTTTTGATGACTAGTAAGTTTTAATCCTCTCCCTGAGCAGCATTGCTGCGCAAGTTTCCTTTCTTGCACATCGTTTAAAGCAGTGCTTTAAACTCGTTCAGGAGAGGGGACATCACGTAAAATATTCTGTCATTAACTCAGACTTCGTGTAGTCAGTATTTTGATTTAGTAAAAAATGAATGACTAAGCAAAAGGGTTTCTCTCTCCTTGTAGGAGAAGGCTAGGGGGAGGTGAATAATTAAATACTGAATCAAATACTAGGAAAGCATTTATGAACACACCTGTAAAACTGGTTATTTTCGATTGGGATGGCACTTTATTTGATTCGGTCGGTCAAATTGTGGCGAGTTTGCAGTTCGCAGCACAACAATTCCAGCAACCCTTAACAGATGAAGATGCCAAAAGTATTATCGGGCTAGGTTTACCGGAAGTCGCACAGCGTTTATTTCCGGCTGTGCCTGAGTTACATGCCGATATTTTACAGTCCTATTCAGAGCACTATGTTGCCAATTCAACTGGTGATCAATGGTTCGCTGGTGTTGCCGACATGTTAGAAGCATTGGCTCAAGCAGGGGTGAAACTGGCAGTCGCTACAGGCAAAAGCCGTAAAGGTCTGGATCGTGTTTTAAAGCAGACACAAAGCATGGAGCTGTTTGCGGCGACACGTGCAGCCAGTGAAACCCGATCTAAACCACATCCTTTAATGCTGGAAGAAATTCTGACCCAAACTGGTGTCCAGGCTGAACATGCGATCATGGTCGGTGATACTTCCTATGATCTGGAAATGGCACAAAATATTGCCATGCCGCGTATAGGGGTAAGTTATGGGGTCCATACTCCGGAAGTCCTTTCCCGCTATCATCCGCTGGCCATTGCAGATGAGGTCGCAGATTTGCATCAGCTTTTATTAAACCATGTGAATTTGAAACAGGCGGTTTGATCCAAGCTGAAGACTAAAAAGGGTGATGTAAAGTCACCTTTTTTTGAACTTCTTTCATAAGGGTCTTTTATTTACCCCGATGGAAGAAATAAAGAGGGTCTCGGTAGTGATGCAACAAGTTTCATCTTTATTTCATTCTAAATTTTTGTAGTTCCGGTTTGTGATTTCCCCAGCCAGTCCAGTAATCGGTAACAGTGACCGTTTTATTCTGAATACTCATGATTTTATAAATATAGTTACGGGGCGGTGAAATTTCATTGGGACGAATCACTTCAGTCATGACAAAAATTTCTGGTGCAATCCAGGTAATACGCCAGGCATCTTTATTATAGTAGCCGTGGCTGCAGTCCATTTCATTTTGCCATGCTGCAGCAGTCGCCTGGGCATTAAATTTTAAGCCTGCGCATTCAGCATCCGCTAAAACAAGGTATTTGCCTTTTAGTGACTGCTGATAATTCTGTGCGAAAGTTGAGCAGGAAAGGATGCTCAGTAAAATTGTACTGAAAATGGTTTTATGGTTCATAAAGTAGCTGTAGTTTGTTGATTTTAAAAAATATAAATAACATTTTTAGGTCTGCTGAAATAGGGTTTTTGTACTCAAAATAAGCATTCAATCTAGTCTTTTAGTCGTAGATCGATGGTTATTTCATGAATCTGACAATCTGACATTAAGTTCATATGGGAAAACAGTTTTTATATTTGGTTCATATGGCTGTTTTTTTTAAATAAAACCAAGTTAATTTATAGGAATTAGCTATTGTCATAAATAAAATAAGTATTGGCATAAAAAGCGCAATTTTCCGATTCTAAAACTGTTTATACATATACGCGTTTGCCAAGATGGGCAGCAGCCCTTTGCTGATGGCTTTGATCAGTTCACAGATTTCTTCTTGTTGTTCATCGCATTTCCATCGATAACGGTATAAGTCCAATTTTTGCAGTTTAAGGAAACATTGATGTCGAATTCTGCTGTTGTTGAATCAGTTGCGCAAGCATTACGTAACGCTGAATTATCAAAAACTGCGATTGCCCCTGTTCGCCCGCAACTTGGTGGCGAAAGTGCTGACGTGGATATCGCATACGCCGTTCAGGAAGTAAATACAGAGCGCGCATTATCTGAAGGTCGTCGTTTGGTTGGTCGTAAAATTGGTTTGACCTCTAAAGTTGTGCAAGCGCAGCTGGGTGTAGACCAACCGGACTTCGGTATGTTGTTTGCTGACATGGCTTATGGTGATGGCGAAGCGATTCCAGCGGGTCTATTGATTCAACCCAAAGTTGAAGCAGAAATCGCGTTAATCATCAACAAAGATTTAACCCAAGAAAAACACACTTATGCAGACATTATCAGTGCGACTGAATATGCACTGCCTGCTGTAGAAGTAGTCGATAGCCGGATTGAAAACTGGAAAATTTCATTGATTGATACGGTTGCAGATAACGCTTCTTCTGCGGCTTATGTTTTGGGTTCACGTCCTGTGAAACTTGAAAATCTTGATCTTGTAAATTGCAAAATGACCATGAAACGCGGTGAAGAAGTCGTGTCTCAAGGCGTTGGTAAAGCATGTCTGGCTAACCCGTTAAACGCTGCGGTTTGGCTGGCGGATGAAATGGTACGTCGTGGTCGTCCTTTACTTGCAGGCGACATCATCCTGACAGGTGCATTAGGTCCTATGGTTGTCGCTAACCCGGGTGATGAATTCGTGGTTGAAATTGAAGGTTTTGGTTCTGTAACTGCTGCATTCGCTGCTGAATAAGTCCAGATTTTAAGAGCGTTTTTTAAGAGAAATTGTTCATGAAGAAGATTAAATGTGCATTGATCGGTCCAGGCAACATTGGTACTGACTTGCTATATAAATTACAACGCAGTGAATTTCTAGAGCCAGTATGGATGGTGGGTATTGACCCAACTTCTGAAGGTTTGGCACGTGCTGCGAAAATGGGTTTAAAAACCACTGCTGACGGTGTAGACGGTTTACTTCCTCACGTTCTGGAAGACGACATCAAAATTGCATTCGATGCAACTTCTGCCTACGTTCACGCTGAAAACAGCCGCAAGTTGAATGAACTTGGCGTGTTGATGATTGACTTGACGCCTGCTGCGATCGGTCCATTCTGTGTACCACCAGTAAACCTGGAAGCTTTGTTAGACGCGGGCGAAGTACCAAACGTAAACATGGTAACTTGTGGTGGTCAGGCAACGATTCCTATGGTTGCAGCAATTTCACGTGTTCAAGCAGTTGAATATGGTGAAATCATTGCTACTGTATCGACTAAATCTGTAGGTCCAGGTACACGTAAAAACATCGACGAATTCACTCGTACTACAGCCGGTGCGATTGAAAAAGTTGGTGGTGCTAAAGCGGGTAAAGCGATCATCATTATTAACCCGGCAGAGCCACCACTGATGATGCGTGATACGGTTCACTGTCTGGTTGAAGGCGAACCAGATCAGGCGGCAATCACAGAATCTGTGCATGCGATGATCAAGGAAGTTCAAAAATACGTGCCAGGTTACAAACTGGTAAACGGTCCAGTATTTGATGGTAACCGTGTATCCATCTTCCTGGAAGTTGAAGGCCTGGGCGATTACCTGCCTAAATATGCCGGTAACCTCGACATTATGACTGCAGCAGCTGCGCGTACCGCAGAAATGTTTGCAGAACGTGTTTTAAACGCAGTTGAAGCATAAGGAGCATCTTCATGTCTAAGATTATTATTAATGATATGACTTTACGTGATGGCATGCATCCTATGCGCCATCAAACTACACCTGAGCAAATGGTTGCGATTGCAACTGCTCTGGATGATGCAGGTGTCCCTTTAATTGAAGTTACACACGGTGACGGCTTGGGCGGTAACTCTGTGAACTACGGTTTTGCAGCGGCAACCGATGAAGAATATTTGAAGGCAGTGATTCCAAACCTGAAACAGGCAAAAGTATCTGCACTTTTACTGCCGGGTATTGGTACGGTTGATCACTTGCAAATGGCGCATGATGTTGGTGTTTCTACCATTCGTGTGGCAACGCATTCAACTGAAGCTGACGTTTCTGAACAGCACATTACTGCTGCACGTAAACTCGGTATGGACACTGTGGGCTTCTTGATGATGGCACACATGGCTTCTCCAGAAAAACTGTTGGAAGAAGCACAAAAAATGGTGTCTTACGGTGCAAACTGTATCTATGTAACGGATTCTGCAGGTTACATGCTTCCTCAAGACGTGACTGACCGCGTAGGTATTTTACGTGCCAACCTGGGTTCAGACATCGAAATCGGTTTCCATGGTCACCATAACCTGGGTATGGGTGTTGCAAACTCTGTATCTGCTGTGACTGCTGGTGCAACGCGTGTTGACTTGGCTTCTGCTGGTTTAGGTGCAGGTGCAGGTAATACACCACTTGAACTGTTTGTTGCGGTTGCTAACCGTATGCAAATTGAAACCGGTGTAGACTTGTTTAAGGTTCAAGACGTTGCAGAAGATCTGATCATTCCAATGATGACCCATCAGATTCGTGCTGACCGTGACGCAGCGACTTTAGGTTATGCGGGTGTTTACTCTTCATTCCTGTTGTTTGCTAAACGTGCTGAAGCGAAATATGGCGTGTCTGCGCGTGAAATCCTGATGGAACTGGGTCGCCGTGGTACTGTAGGTGGTCAGGAAGACATGATTGAAGACTTGGCATTGACCATGTCTAAAGCTAAAGAAGCTAATGCTTAATCTGCTTTAAGTTGAAGCAAAAAAAGCGTCCGAAAGGGCATTGCTGTCCCACAATTTTTCACAAGAGGAAGCTCATTTGAGCTTCCTCTTGTTTTATGGGTATTTTATCGGGTGAAAATAAAGCTTTTAAAGTTCTTC